>JAFYTT010000307.1 GCA_017558715.1 Clostridia bacterium
AGCTCCTCGGGGACATTGTAGAAGTAGTAGTCCGCGCCTGCACGTGCGGCAAAACGGGATACAAACTTCGGATAGACCACGCGGTTTTCGATGCGGAACGTTACCGGTGTCGACGAATCTGCCCAGTCCCAATAAAGGTATCCGAACATCCACGCCTTGTCCGATTCCTGCCACCGCTCGACATGTTTTGCCGTTTCGCGGTCAATGATGTATGCGCCGCCGCGATGGTTTCTGCGTTCGTCCCAGTCAAGATAATAGTTCTGCGGCGGGAATTCGCGGACATCACCGATATCGGCAACGGCTTCCAGCTGCAGAAAGCCTTCGTTGGGATACCGCGCCTTGATCATACGTCTGCCGCCGCAGAAAAATTCACAGCCGCAGCCGCGCGGCGCATCGTCGTATTTATGGGACGTTTCATACGCGCCAATGGCAATTTCCTCGCCCCAGTCCTCGGCGGTCAGCCCAAGGGACGCGAGGGAGATCATGCGGATATACGGACGTGCTTCTTCTGCAAAACGGGACAGCATCGTCGCATCAGGCATCTGCCATGCATCACGCGCCACGGAAATACCGCCGTTCAGGATGACATCCCCGTCTGCGGTATATATAATCGGGCAGTCCGGCGTACCACTGTCCCGTTCGTCAAAGCGGATACTGTCCATGCGATATTCGCCCGCGCCAATGTGGACGGTGATGGGTTCACAAAGCCCGTTTTCAATAACGCGGCGGACAGCATCGCGCGCACCGATGAGAGTGGCAAATGGGGCGGATTGTGTGCCGGGGTTGGTGTCACAGCCGTTGATTGCTACATAAAAATTCATATACGTCTCCTTTTCTCTCCAAAGGGAAAACCGGGATACCGCAATACACACGGTATCCCGAAATAATACATCTTATCCGCGTACAACCTCACCGTCAGGGTACGTAATTTCAAACGTATCCGCATCAAAGTCAGCGGTGACGACCGTACCATCGGAGAATACCGAGCGGCGTTTTCTTGTATTGCCGTCCACAAATTCATGAGAAACGAGGTCGCAGAGTGCCACGCGGCGGTTGAGCTCCAGCGCGATCTTGCCGTATTCGACATCTTCGGGCGTGGAGTGGACATCGTAATAGATCGTATCACCGCACAGTACCGCCCACAGATAGCCGCGGTCAGAGCCTGCAATGCCCCAGCCGCCCTTGTGATGCATACCGAACCACGGAATGACGACACAGTCATGGTAAACGAGGTTGAGCAGCGGAATCGGAATACCGACGTTGACCGCTTCTGCCGAACCGAGGTTGGAGGTAAAGAACGGTGCGTGATGGCAGAGTACCTGCGAATTGACGATACAGCCGAGCACTTCCTCGGAGGACGGAATAATACCGCGATCGGAGAGAATGTCCAGACATTCGCGGCGCGCACGTGCACACTGCTCTCTTGTCATCGGATGGTCGGGATTGAAACATTCATCCAGTCGGACAACGGAGAAGACATCGAGGTACGAGCCGTCGAGCTTGATGCCAAGTTCTTCAAACGTGTTGTAATTGCGGCGTACATAGTCGGGAGCGAGTTCTGCGCAGAGGAAGCTGTGCGGACCGCCGTACCAGACGGAGCAGTACGGATGACCGCCGTCAATGTCCATGATGGCATTGTCAAAGGAGAACGACGGTGCGTCATAGTAATAGTCGCGGTACTGGTCATGAATACCGAACATGTAGCCGATCTCGGTACACGTCTGCTGCAGCGCACGCATACCATCCGCACCGCCGGAGGCCTCGTTGACGGGGAACGGATCGGGATGGAGGTTGTCATAACCGTGACAGCCCCAACCGTCCAGATGCAGATAGACCTTGTCGGCGCCCTTTTCTTTCAGCGCGCACAGAGCGTCAGCTGTCACGGAAAACGGTGTGTAGTGGTCGTTTTTGGACGGGTCTTCCTTGTCAAAGTAATCGGACTTCGGGCTGATATGGACAGCAGCGCAGGTATGGACAATCGGCGTACCGATGAGCTCGGCGACACGCGGATTGCGCTGAATCTTTTCACGCAGCGTGACAAGCTCACCGCGCTCGGACAGATATGCACGGTACTTTTTCGCCATCGTGTTGAAGTCGCCATTGGCAAAGAACGAGAAAACCATCACGCGCTTGTACGCCATCAGCCCCAGCGACGGGACAAAGTACGGAAGCACTTCCTCGCCCTTGAGGTCATAGCGTGCGTCGTACGGCGTTGCATAGATCGCGGTATAGCCGCATCCGTTCTTGACCTGACCGTACATCGGGATGTAGCCGTCACGCTCAAAGATTTCACCGCCGCAATGGTGGATCGGATGACCTGCGGGGACGAGCGTACCCTGCATACGCGGCAGGACAGTATAACCTTCTCCTTCCGCTGCATCAAACTTCATGCGCGGCGGGAATGCGACAGCCGCAACCTCACCCTTCTGATCGCCGTCCAAACGGACCTCGGTCTTCAGATCGCCCGATGCGATATCGAGATAGACATACGTTTCGACGGTATAAGGATAGAACGTACCGTCTTCCTTTGCAAAACGGCTGTACGTCGCGCGGACACCGTCGGCAACACCGGTCTTATAGGCGCGGCTCTCACAGTGCGCATCGGTAAAGTTCAGCGTCACCCCGTTCGCAAGCGTGATAAACGGTGCACCCTCCCATGCCCATGTGACATCGCTGCCTGCAACGGCAATGTTCAGTTCTGCTTTTGCAGGATCATACTGCAGAGATACGGTTTGATTGTTCCATGTGTAGGTCATGATAAATTCCTCCTGTTTGGATATTGGATATATACAGTATTTGTGTTTCAGAATGTATCGGGGAAATAGGCATTGGTATACGCCTTGTAGCCCTCTCGGTCAACGACAACCAGACGGAACCACCGTTCATCCTCCGCGACACGGAAGGATGCGGTTTGTATGGTTTCACCGTCAGCAGCATGTACCAGATAACAGCGGCGGGAATCGGGGATATATGCGATTTCGCGGACATCGCTTGTGGTGATCGTCACGGTGCCGTCCTCATAGACAAGCGAACGAATGACAGGACCGACGTGCGTCGATGTACCGGACGATGCATAGAATTTTCCCTGCGCCATGGACTGCATGACGGCACGGTAGTCAAGCGATTCTGCCGCAATCATCGTATAGCCGCCGAAGGAATCACATACCGTGCTGTCGTCGGGAATCGCATTGTGGTTGTCGTCCGCCGCAATGCAGAACAGCCGCTCACCGCCGCGCAGGAGATCATCATAACAGTGCCCGTTGTCATCGTCATAGCCCTCAATCTGACATGCAAAGTTGACGATTTCCATCGCGTTCATATTATGATAGGTGCTGTACTGCGGATAGCTTTCTAAGGACCACACGGGATGATTGTAAGTGACAAAGAATCCCGCGTCACGGGCGTTCTTTGCAAAGTCCGAGATCCATTCACCCCGATAGGTACGCGGAGAATCCTCCGGCACAGGCGCGGTTTGCTCCGGTGTCATGGCGATCAGACACAGATGGCAGACCTTGCGGCGGCTCCAATGCACATCTCCATCTTCATTGATTCCTGCCTCATAGCCGTTGAGCGCAAGGAAGGTATCGTCGGTCAGATCGTTGTGGGCAACAAGCTTTTCATGGTCGGTATAAGCAATGATCTGATAGCCGTGTTCCTTGTAAAATTCCTTTAATTCCTCAGGCGATTTTCTGCCGTCCGATACCGTGGAATGACAATGCAGATTGGCGCGGTAATACGGCAGATTGTCGTCAAGCAGAATGATTTTCATGATGTGTTTCCTTTCGTCAGTTTTGTTTCCTTAAATATATCGTATTTGTCTCCGTTTGTCAAGAGGGTTTCCGAGATTTGAAAATTTTACGTTTTGTGCCGCATCGAATTTCGGAAATCATCTTGCAATTGAGTTCATGATGTGATATAATATTATTATGTGAGTTCGAAACCATCCTCACAATAAACAAAACTACGGGAGAAAACTGTATATGAAACAAAATCGCACCAAAATCCGTATGATGACATACGGTGCCCTCATCGCCGCCCTTTACGTCGCCCTGACCTATGTCGCCGCTCTGCTCGGTTTGTCAAGCGGTGTCATCCAGCTTCGATTATCCGAAGCGCTGACGGTACTTCCTGCCATTGTTCCGGCAGTCTACGCACCGGGATGTGTCGCAGGTCTGTTCATCGGATGTATTCTTGCCAACACCCTGACGGGAGCTGTGATCTGGGATATCGTTTTCGGCAGTATCGCAACCCTGCTCGGTGCACTCGGAACCTGGCTTTTGCGCCGTGTACCGCGTGTCGGTACCGCCCTTGCGTGGGTTCCGCCGTCTCTTGCCAACACGATCATTGTGCCGTTTGTGCTGCAATATGCATATGGCGTTCCCGATGCGCTGTGGTTCTTATTTCTGACGGTCGGCATCGGTGAGCTTCTGTCATGCGGTGTTCTGGGAACCCTGCTCATCCGCTTTGCCGGACCGAAACTCAAACAGCTCAAATAAATCGTATTTATTTTCTGCTGTTCCATAAATCAACTTTATAAACCAAAAGGATATCCGCATTTGTGTTACGGATATCCTTTTTCTATTATTGATTATTATTCAGCTGCGTTCAGTTCATCGATATATTTCTGAATTGCGCTGTTCAGCGTCTTCGCATTCTTCTCTACCTGCGATGCAAACGTACCGACTCTCGATTTGGTAGCATTGTTGAAGATGGAGAAGCTGTTGCCCCACTGGAAGATTGCGCCGATATCATAGGTTCTGGTTGCCAGAATCAGCTCAATCATTTCCTCAGATTCGTTGTCACGGACAAATTTGCCCATCAGCGAAACGTCCATATAAGCCGGCGTCAGAATGTGCGCAGATACCTGTGCCATAGCTTCGAGAACGGAACCGGTACGTGAAACGTCGCTGACCGATGCGGGAATTGCATATGCGGCCAGGTTATACGGAGAGAAGGTGTTGCAGTATTGCTCCTGCGTCATATCGAGCTTCGGAGACGGCAGAATACCGAAATCGTGCTCTGTCTCACGGAAGTCGGAAATGAGTGCCATTGCACCGTAATCAAACAGACCGCGACCTTCGGTAAAGCAGACATTCATATCACTGTATGCCGGGAATACGGCTCTGCCCGCGATGGCGGATACACTCTCATCAAACGTAAATTCTACAACTTTATCATAGACCGTTGCACTGCGTTCGTTATACATCGCGGAAATCGGCAGATCATCCCCGTCCTTTTCGATGATCCTATTATCACCGCCGACCCAAAGCGCATATACGTTGTAGATTTCTGTCAGGAAACCAAACTGGTCAGCCTTACCCATCTTGCCGTCACCGTCGAGGTCTTTGGAAACCGATTTTGCCATTTCATACATCTTGTCGATCGTCCAGACACCTTCTCTGACGAGCGTGTACGGATCATCAAGGTCGTAATCCTCAATCATCTTTTTATTGAACAGAATACACCAGGTTGCTTCGTTATCCATAATGGAAATATCACCGGTTGCAAAGAAGCTCTTTCCCTCAACGGAAAGCTCATTGCGAATCTGCTGATCCCACCACGGCTGATCAAACTGAATTTCATCAATATCGTTGTAGTCATAGAGCATGTTGCCGATCGTCAGCTTGGTCAGCGCATTCAGACCGTCGGTGAAAACATCAATGGTATCGTCACCTGCGATGATGAGCTTCTGCATATTGTCGACAGGAATGTAAACGCCTTCCTCTTTGATCTTGATATTATAAAGCTCTTCGATCATCTGATTGCGCTTGAAGACTGCGTCATTGATTGCATCACCGTTTTCACCTTCCGCAAAAACGTCATAGGTGTGCCACGGAGTATGCTCCGAGTTACGATCCATGATGGTGAATTCATATCCATCAAAGTCCTTTGCCGGAAGCGATGCTACCGTCTGATCAAGCGGCGACAGCGTTTCCGCGGAAGTCTGTGCTTCGGTTGCAACAGATGCCGTGTCGGATGCGGTCGTATCGCCGGACCCGCAGGAAGCGGTGATCAGCGCGGATGCCAGAAGCAGCATCGCAAGGATTTGTTTTTGTGTTTTCATGTCAGTTTCCTCCTGAAAATGTTATTCCTCGTAATCTGAAATGCTTTCAAGGAATTTATCGATTTCCTTCTGCACTTTGGATTCATTGGATTCTACAAGGGATGCCGCAACGCTGCCGGTCGATTTGACAAGCGTTCCGAAAATGTCTGCGAAATTACAGATCATACCCATATCGTACAGACGCGAGTCAAAGATGATATCCAGCATCTTCGCCGCCTGTTCATCACGTACCAACTTGGTGTCCAGAACCAGATTATAGAACGGGTCAATGACCTCATAGTACGATTCACAAGCCAGAAGCTGCAGCACATCGACCGTCTGCGCAGGATCTTCAATCACTCTCGGAACAACCAATGCGGTTGCCGGATAAGGATTGACAGGGGTATAATAGGATGTCTGATTCTCCTCATATTTGGGGAACGGAATGATACCGAAATCCGCCTTCATATCGCGAAGCACCATAACCGTCTGCAGGGGACGCGCAAGGAACAGCGTGCGGTTGTCAATCATCATATTGATGCCGTCCGCAACCGTCATATTGTATGTCTGACGGTTGAAGAACCGCTGCTTGTCATTCATCAGCTCAAATGTGCTTTCCAGAACATCGATAGCACGTTCTTCACCAAGGGCAAATATCAGCTCATCCTTGGTGTTTTCACAGATGCGTACACCTGCAGAATGAAGCATAAAATAGACAAAGTCATTCTGCGAAGACAAACCGTAGGAGTCTGCCGTATCAAACGAACCGTCACCGTTGATGTCACGGGAAACATCACGGGAAAGCGACAGCATCGAATCATACGTCCAGTCACCGCTGTCGACCATGGCATAAAGATCGCCGATGTCATTTTGCTCTGCCATATCCTTATTGAAAAACATCGCGATGCACGCAAGCTTATCAATAAAGGTGATATCCGAAACGACCGAGAACAGTCGATCCGATACGGTCATCAGATCAATGGAATTCTGATCCCACCAAGGGTAGGAAAGGTCGAGTCCGTCGAGCGTGTAAAGGTCTGTGACGATGCCGCTGTTGATGAAATTGGGAATCTGGATCATGGTGGTAAATACCGCGTCATAATCGGTATTGCCCGCCATGACACTCTTGGCGATATTTCCGGTAATCACAGCCGCCGCCATCTTCTCCGATGTGATCTTGATATTGAGTGCTTCCTCCACGGCGCGGTTACGCTGATAGACCGCATCGCCGAGCAGATCACCCGTTTCTTCTTCACAGAAGATATCATCGGGGATGCCAACCCATTGATTATCGGTTACATTGTCATAGTTGACGATATGAAATTCGGCACCGCCGTAATCCTTACCGCTCATATCAAGCGTGATGCGCGGTTCGTCTCCGACTACAGATTCCATAGCGGTATCCGTACCGTTGCTTGATTCGACAGTATCCACAGGGGCTGCCGTTTGTCCGCCGCAGGATGCAGTCAGCATCGCTGTCAGCAGGAGCAGAGAGATCCAGGTATGTTTCTTCATAATAAATCCTCCTCAAGATTGTATCAGCCGTATCACGGCATATTCGTTTCGCGGAAGTGTGAGAATGATACCTTGGTCAGTTTCCTTGCTGTCAAGTATAAATCCATCCGTGCAGTCCGCAGTATAGGCTGTCGCCTGCATCGGGTGATCGGTGAGAACGGTCACGCGCTGTTCCGAATCTGTTCCGTTTGCCGCGGCGATCAGACAGCCGTCATCCATTTCATATCGGCGAACCGGACAACGCGCATCGGTCGGCAGATCGGCAAGTCCCACCGTATCGCGGAAGATACCCTTTCCGAAGGTTTCCAGCCAGAATCTGCGCAGACGGATCACACTCTTCAGCTTTTCGAGCTGCTCGGGATCACGCTCAAAGGTATTGTCATCCTCCAGATCGTAAATCCAGAAATACATACCGTCGACAAACGATGTCCGCATCAGCCGATCCGAATTCTGTTCTACAAAGACAGGACGCATCGCAAGATTCTTTGACGGGTACAGCATATCAATCAGCGTATGCTCAGGGAATGTATAGCGGTACAGCTCCGGGAACACCGCGTTTTTCAAGTTGAAGAAGCTCTGCGTCAGCTGTCCTGCAAGATACGGTCCGTATTCATCGCAGACATGCTCTGCCATCAGAACCAGATTCAAGGGTGCGGTGTCGGTCAGAATCTTTTTATAGCCGCGGCACCAATCATCGACCGCATGACCGTGTTCCTTTGAAAAACAGTAGCGACCGGCCGCCGACAGACAGTCCAGATACACACCGTCCACGGCATAGCGGTTTCTCGCACGGTCAAGAATGTCGTGCATTTCCCCTTGCCATCCGGGCGAGGCGGGACACATACAGCCAAACGTAATTCCTGCATTGCCGTAACGCTCGAGCGCCTGCGACCCGTCGCGGTTGATGATGACGCGGTCGGAAATGTCCTTATACTTGACATTGGCAATGCGGGCATTGATGTAAAACGTCGAGTGAATGTCATCCTCACCGCAGACACAGCCGTCGTGCAGCTCATCATCGGTTCCAAGGTCCTCGTCCGCAAAATACTGCGGGAACCCATTGTCAAATCCGTCCTTGTGCCAGCCGGAGTACAAAAGGTGCTTCAGCCCGAAGCGCTTTGCCTGCTCCTTGAGTGCGGGAATGTCGCGGTACGTATGGACAACCCCGCCGTTCTGATATTTGAAATCATAGTGTGCGAGCAATCCCACATCGGAATCAAACCAGGACGGATGGGAAAGTCCCGCATCGAGCAGCGGTTTTTTATAGGCGCGGTACAGATCGGCACCTTCATGCCAGTCCCCGCCGTGTACCGCCGCAACCGTGTCGGGCGAGCACCATGCGCCGCCCTCGGAGGTCATTTCATACTGCGCATAAAAGCACATACAGGGATTGTCGGGTCCCGGTGTTGCCGCACCGAGCCAGACAAGCGACGGCGTTTCTGCGTGTGTTGCAAAATAAAACCCACTGTGTCCGTCTGCATAATCAAGATAGGACATGGACAATCCGCCCGGATAAACCGCACGCATGGCGTACATGGCGTCTTCATTTTTCCATCCGCAGCAGCTTTCATAGGCGTAACGGTAACGGTATTCCTGCCACCGCCACTCTATATTCCGCATCGGACGCGCAAAGTAATCAACGGGATTTTCAAATCGCTGACCGGCGGTGTTCGGATAATACAGGACATCGTCATCCCACTCCTCGCCAAGATAAACGCCGTTGATGCAGGGGAAACGCACCTGTGCAATCCCTCTCGTATCGGAAAGGTACAGCCGCCAGTGACTGCAGTTTCCGTCAAACGCAACCGTATAGGCAACATCTGCGGGATACACCGCTTCCCCGTCTGTCAGATACGCATAATGCACGGTCACGGTACCACAGTCCGAGGTAATTTCACAGCGGAGCGCGGGATCGGAGAGAATCTGACTTGTCTTCGGCGGGTACAGCCGTTTGCCGTCCGTTGTCGTCAGAATCAGCGGCTGTGGTGCGGAAAACATGGAATTTTTGATAAAGTTTTCACCGGTTCGGAGATCGTGCAGTTCGAGCAGTTCTCCCGACAGCGCATCCAGCGCAATGGAAATATGACCACCCGAAAAATGATATCGACTCTGATACATGGTTCTGCCTCCTTATTCCGATTTTTGTGTGACAGAGAAAAGATGACTATCCCCGATGTGCATAGTCTGTGTTCCCATCCATTCCGTATCGGTGAACAAATCGCGCAGAACGGTACCGTCGGGAATATTCAAAACATGTTCGCCGTCTTTGCAGGTATGGATAAAGAGATAATCTCCACAGCGATACACCACCGTATCGGGACAAACGATAGGAACACCGCAAGCCTCGCAGAAGGTACGCAGCGCTTCCGCGGATATGTCGATTTCCTTTGGTGTGAGAACAAGTGCACGTTCAGCGGCATCGGCGATGGCAGAGGTCAGTTCCTCCGTCGGCGCCGGTTGAATAAAGATATGTGCCTTATAACGCGTTTTCACCGTTTCATAATCGCAAATCAGATAAATATCGTACGGTGCACCGATCATGCCAAGCGTCCGTCGAATGGAATAACTCAAATTTCCATCAGCACCGTCGCGGCTGAATGCCCGCTCATCCACAAAAACCGCAATTTCGCTTCTGCTGATACAGTCATGCTCCATTGCATCGACGGCAATTTCCCGACAGCGGCGGAGAAGGCTCAGATACCGCTCATCTTCATACCAGCCGCCCCACATATCAAACCACCACATCGCATGCCCGTGCGTCAGTGCGCGGGAAAAATGCATACGAATGATCTCACAGGTCTGCTCGGGAGCAGGTCCGAACCAAATCGGTCCGTTATAGGCAGGAAGCTCGTTCGGGGCTTTGGATAAATGGGTACGGGTATCGTTTTCGGCAAAGTACAGCTTGCCGTGCAGCTTTACCGAATCGATCGGCAGCATATTGGCGTGATCCATACCGACAGGACGAAGGGCATTGTACGAAACAGGGGAACAAATAAAATCCACATCGTCGGAGTTCAGAATCCGCTCCAACGCATGATGTCCGCGATCCCACGACGGACATTCCATCGTATAGCCGTAAAAACAGCCAATGACAAGGCGCCGCTCGGTTTTTTCCTTTGCATAAGCGGAAAACTCTATGATTCTCTCCGCGATCATATCGGAGTAAAACTGCTTTCGTTCAGATTCGGTTCCCGCAAGTCCCTGTGTTTCACAGTACCTTGCAAACGCTTCGCGGCTTCGTTTCCCGACAGAACCGCGCATATCAAACGGAAACCATTCCTCGGTATTGCCGCCCGCCAGCTGATAGCCTACAATATGTTCACAAAACGGCGAGGACTGCACATGGTCAATCAACAGCCCAAGAAGACGCTTGGTTTCCTCCGCCCATGCATCCGAGGAAAAACACGCGCGATGATGCTCGGTATATGCAAAATCACAACATTCCTCGGGATGTGCCGCCTCCCATTTTTTCGGAAGCGACAGATTGACGCGCGGGAAAATATACGCACGCGGACAGGCATCGAGAATCTTCTGCACATCCGCATCGAACATGGAAAAATCAGGTGTATCTCCGTCGAAAATGCCTTTTGCCATCGGCGGAATCTGTGTCGTTTCGTTGATGGTCTGTTCCGCGAAAAAGACAGGCATGGAGAACAGCGTACATCCGATGTCTGCAAAATCAGCGTAACGGTTGTTGTATGTACGATAGGTAATATAGGCAAATCCCGGTATCGGTCGGTGATCCACAAACAGCGTCGGGACACCGTTATGGTTTTTGACAGATGAGATCATCGGATTACATCCCCTCTCTGTGATCGACAACATCCCGGATCGACCAGTTGTGTGTGTCGAGACGGCGAACAGCCTCTTCTTCAGTACAGGACAGAATTTCACAGACGATCGAAATGACGCGGCGGCGCAGCTTGATATTGGTCGGTTTCAGATTGATCATCAGATTTTCATAAACCATGCCGAGTCGAGTCATGACCGTGGTTGTCAGCATATTGCAGACCATTTTCTGTGCGCTTCCCGCCTTCATGCGCGTAGAACCCGTAATCGGTTCGGGACCGGTATCGGTGACAATCGCAATATCGGATTCGAGATCCAGACGGCTTCCGAAATTGGAGGTGATGCCGATCGTCACACAGCCAAGGGATCGTGCATATTCCAATGCCGCCGCCACATATCCTGCATTCCCTGCGGCTGAAATCCCGACCACAGCGTCCTCTTTTGCAAGATCAATGGCACGGAGATCGGCAATTCCTGCCTCCGCACTGTCCTCGGCACCCTCTGCCGCACGGAACATACAGTCATAGCCGCCGGCAATGAGACCGACAACCAGTTCTCTGGGAACACCGTAGGTCGGCGGACACTCCACGGCATCCAATACACCGATGCGTCCGGACGAACCCGCTCCCATATAAATCAGGCGGCCGCCCGCACGGATCGAGGCTTCAATCGCATCACAGGCACGTGCGATCTGCGGAATGGCATTTGCGACCGCATCGACCGCCACCACGTTTTCCGCCTGAATCAGACGCAGAATTTCTGTGGTTTCGCACTTGTCAATGTGCATGGTATTGGGGTTTCGCATTTCTGTTTTCCACATGGTATTCTCATAAGCCTCCCAGTTTCTTTGCAAGCATCACTGCGCCCTCGACCGGTTCCCGCGTCAGACATTCCGTGGAAAGTCGTGGATGAGACGCCAGTTTCTCCTTCACACCCGCGACAATTTCCGCATCATGTGAAAGTCCGCCGCAGAGAACGACCGGAATCGGTTCCTCTCCCGCGATAAAATGCTTTGCCGCCGCCAGTATCACCCGCGCGATACAGTCTGTGTTGCGTTCCAGAATTGAGTGCGCAATGCTGTCACCCTGACGTGCGGCTTCTGACACAAGCGGTGCAAAGGAAGCAACAAAGGTCTTCCCTCCCGCATAAATTTTGCCGACCAACTCCTCGGGTGTGCACTGTGTTTGTTCTTCAATCAGAGAAGTTAACAGCGTTTCTTCTCCCGAGCCATCGTATGCAGAATAATACGCGTCGAGTGCATCCCGTCCGAGATTGAAGCCGCTGCCGCCGCGGTCAACAAAATAACCCCAGCCGCCGACACGGTACAGATTTTCACCGGATCTTGCCTGTACACAGATGCCCGTACCGATGATCACGGAAATACCGTCTCTGCCATCAAGCGCTGCTTCTAAAATATTATAGGTATCACCTTGATTGTCAAACGCGCCAAATTCAAAAATGGAAAAGAAATCGTTCAATTCCTTCCGCGCCGAAGCACTGCCTCCGCCGGCAATTCCCGCAAACATCGCAATTTCCGACATCGGGATTTCTTCGCAAATTTCGTCAATCGCATTACGCAGCAGCTTGACGGTACGCGCAAAACCGATATCCATCGGATTGCAGCCATCAACGGTCAGGGTTCTGCACACAGTACCGTCAGCATCGGTCAACATCAGTGCGGTTTTCGTTCCGCCGCCGTCGATACCCAGTGCATATCGGATGCCGCTGTTGTTTCGGAGTGTCATTTCGGACATATTCTTCACCGTGGCTCGCGTTTTCCAAAGCCTTCCTTTATTATTTCTGATTCATGATATTCATCGTTTTCTCTTCATTACATTATACATGAAATCGGGAATAATGTCAACCGATTTTTATCAATTCTGCAACACAAATTTGTATAGAAAACCAAACGGTTTCGAAAAATCGCCCTTTATGTTCACGAAACGGATACAATTTGGAAATCATTAAGACACAATGCCGTGCTATACTATATAAATCCCATTCCGCATCAACAAAATTCCCATATTTCACCGCAAAGGAAGTTTTCGTTTATTCCGAAAACTACGGTATGTATATGAACTGGTTATCCGCACTGTTTACCAATCCGTTTCTGATCGTTCCGATGCTTGCATGGTTTACCGCGCAGGTACTGAAAACGATCATTCATGCGATCATCAACAAAAAACTTGATATCACGCGTATGTGCGGTGACGGCGGTATGCCATCCGGACATTCCGCGACGGTTTCCTCTCTTGCTGTACTTGCGGCATTGGTCTACGGCTGCGGTTCGTTTCAGTTTGCATTTGCCGCCGTACTTGCCATTATTGTCTGCCACGACGCATCGGGTGTCCGTCTGCAAACCGGCAAGCAGGCAGAAGTCCTCAATGATCTGATCGAGATCATCGACATGCTGACCACGGAAAAACTGCCTGAGGTAAAGCTCAAGGAATTTGTCGGACATACACCGGTACAGGTCGCCGCAGG
>JAFYTT010000308.1 GCA_017558715.1 Clostridia bacterium
GCGGTTGCGGGCATAGAGGGCGTCCTCGATGATGTCGCCCGTTTCTTCTTCTTCATCGATTTCATACATTGTGCCGCGTTTGGTGGAAATACGGAAATCCTTGCCGCCGAAGTCCTTTTCGGGAAGATCATCTTCCATCAGTGCGCGCTTTTCCATTTCGGTGAGCTCTGCCGTATTGATCGTAGTTTCCGCATCGGTTGCGGTACCGGTGGTTTCCACCTCGGATGTGCCGGCGGATGCACAGGAAGCCAGCAGCAGCGATGCCAGCAGAAGTGCGGTAATCTGTTTCAGTTTCATGATAGGTACATTCCTTTCATAAATATATTATGATAGTGGTTTCATTATAGCACAATCCTACTCTGAAATGGTGAACAAACTGTGAATAAAAGGGGAATGTATGACATAATACGAAAAAAGGAAGGCATCCTTTGAAGATGCCTTCCGAGAGAATGCAGATTATCGGTCGATGAGACCCAGTGCCTTGCAGATTTCCTGAATGGGCAGGGGCAAAAGCAGCAGAATGAGCGCAATCAGATAGAGATGTGCGGGCAGGGTAACCAGTCCGAAGAGATAACCGACGGGCGTGAAGACCAGCAGTGCCGTCAGCAGAACGGAGGTGACAACTGCGAGATTCATCGTGCGGTTGGAGAAGGGATTGGTGCGGAACAGCGAGCGGTCGGTGCGCATATTGAGTGCCTGCACAATCTGGGACATGGACAGAATGATGAATGCCATCGTCTGACCGCCCTCGACGGTACCTGTGGTCTTTTCGCCGACGACATAACCGATCAGCGTCAAAAGTGCAAACAGCAAGCCCTGCAGGATGACGCGCAGACCGAGTCCGTGTGCAAAAATGCTTTCGTTTTTGGAGCGCGGCTTCTGTTCCATGATGTTTTCCTCGACCTCTTCCATACCGAGTGCAATCGCGGGCAGGGAGTCGGTGACGAGGTTGATCCAGAGCAGCTGCATCGACAGAAGCGGCGTTTTGTGCCAGAGAATCATCGACAGGAACACCGTGATTACCTCGCCGATGTTGGTACCGAGCAGGAATTCAATGACACGGCGGATGTTGGCGTAAATGCCGCGTCCCTCACGGACAGCCTCAACGATGGTTGCGAAATTGTCGTCGGTCAGCGTCATATCAGCCGCACCTTTGGCAACATCGGTACCCGTGATGCCCATGGCACAGCCGATGTCGGCGGCCTTGAGCGCGGGGGCGTCGTTGACACCGTCACCCGTCATCGAAACGACCTGACCGCGTCTCTGCCATGCCTTGACGATGCGGATTTTGTTTTCGGGAGAAACACGGGCGTAAACGGAGATCTTCTCGACACGTGCATCGAGCTCTTCGTCGGTCATCGCGTCAAGCTGGACACCGGTGATGGCATCGTCGCCCTCTTCCATGATGCCGAGTTCTTTTGCAATCGCAGCCGCTGTGACAACGTGGTCACCGGTAATCATGACCGGCTTGATACCGGCGGTACGGCAGGTGGCAACGGCAACCTTACATTCGGGTCTGGGCGGGTCGATCATACCGACAAGACCGAGGAAGGTCAAACCGTTTTCAAGTGTTTCGGAGGTCGGATTTTCGGGGATTTCGGCAATTTCCTTATAGCCGATGGCAAGAACACGCAGGGCATCGCGGGACATCGTTTCGCACATCTCGCGTGCGGCTTCCATATTGCCCTTGACACAGCGGGAGAGCATCATATCAAATGCGCCCTTGACGATAACGATATGCTTGCCGTCGATTTCATTGACCGTGGACATCAGCTTGCGGTCGGAGTCAAAGGGAAGTGCCGCTTTTCTCGGATGGTCTGCGTTGATTTTGTCCTTGGGCATGCCGTTTTTGTGAGCGGCGAGAATGATTGCCGTTTCGGTCGGGTCGCCGATGTGGGTTTCCTTGCCGTCGGCATCAAAGGTGACAGAGCCGTCACAGCAGAGTGCGCCGTATTTGAGC
>JAFYTT010000309.1 GCA_017558715.1 Clostridia bacterium
GAAGCACTTGGCAAGATCGCGGGTCTGTTCGGCAAGGATTGATGTTTATCTGACAGGGAGGCGTTGCGTCTCCCTGTTTTTGTGAGGTTTACAAGTATGAAAGTCACTTTTTCCCATGCGGTACGGCTTTGTCTGTGCGGACTTCTGATAGAAACAGGACTGTCTTCTGTCGGACTGCCGGGGCACTTTTCCGGGCTTGCCGGTGTGCTGTTCCTTTGGGGAACGATGCATCTGCGCTCGCTGCATGACAAATTCTCATCGGCGTTTTGGCTGTCTGTGATCCGACTGCTGCTGATCGGTGCGGGAGCGATTCCGCCGCTGCGTGCGTTCGTTTGGGAATCTGTCTGGTCATTGCTGATACCGCTGTGTCTTTGGCTGGCGCTTGCCTGTATGGCGGAGGGCTTCTGGGCGATACGGATGTCCCGCGGGCTTGGGAGAAACCGCGCGGCGGCGATCGTGGTCTTTTTGCAGATTTTGCTGAGCACAGACGCTGTGCGCACGGTGCTGTGGCTTGTTTCCACAATTGGGATTCTGTATATCAGCGCACTGTGGTATTATCACCGTGCGGCGACGGAACTGGAAATGTGCGACGATCCGCCGACACTGTAAATAAACAACGGCACCCCGACTGTTTTGCGGAGTGCCGATTTTTTTATGCTTTGATTTCACATGCTGTTTTACGTTTTCTGTATTCCGCGGGGGTTATCCCGGTCTGACGCAGAAAGTTGCGGTTCATGGTGCGCAGAGAAGCAAAACCGCAGTCGGCGCTGATTTTGAGAATACTGTCATCGGTATCATCGAGCCGACAGCAGACCTCACTGATGCGGTAGTCATTGACATAGGCGGTAAACGAGGTACCGACCTTCTGACGGAAGTATTTTGAAAGGTAGGTATAGCTGTAATTGAGGGAGCGCGACAGCTGCTGCAGAGAACAGTCATCCTGATAATGATTCTGAATAAAGGAAAAAATGGTATAGAGCAGCTGATAGTTATCCGCTTCCGGTGTGTCCGAATAATCCGCCTGACGGTCAAAGATGCCGCATAAGGTATAAAGTGTGCCTTTGATGAGGCTGATATTATCGTCCTCCGAGAGCGCATAAATCTGCTCTGTACAGGAAGTCGGCAGCAAAAACCGATTCGATGTCGGGTGCTTGTCTGCAACCAGTTTTGCATATGTGCTGACCAGCTGCGGGGAGAAAATGCAGATCAGATGTTTGGCATCCGGCGGCGTGTCAAAGGAATGAATCTGATGCGGGAAGATCATCACCGCTTCTCCCGGTTGAATCTGAACTGTGCTGTTGTCCACGGTTACACTGATTGTACCTGTTTGCGGTGCAATACACTCAAAGCAGCCGTGCATGTGCGGCTGAAACGAAAATTGACCGTTGCGGATGATAAGGAAATAATCTGCACCGACAAAATGCTTGAGTTCGTAGAACATGATGACCGCTCCTGTCAAAAAGAGGATAAATATTGACTATGATTATACCAGTTCTGACTGGAATTGTCAATAACAAAGTGGTATAATGACCAAATAAAACTTATAATACACGATACGAATCAGAAAAAGGAGTTTGAAAACCATGACAAAAAAGAACTATATCCGTTCCGTTTCTTTTGTTCTATCCCTGCTTGCGGCAGCTTCCGTCATTTCCTGCGGCAATGAGAGCACACCTGCTGATACCGCCGCTGATACAACAGCCGCTGTCACATCCAGTGTAACCGAAATCGAAACCGAGGCACTTCCGGCATACACTGACGATATGCCCGATCTGGATCTCGGCGGTTATCAGTTCCGTATTTACTCCGAGCTTTGGACGTTTGACAATACTTACGGTGCGCACCGTATGATGTACGATGAATATACGGGCAATCCCGTCAATGACGCGCTGCATGAATCCACGCTGTACATTGAGGAGCGCTTCAACTGTGACGTTGTCATGATTGACGGCGGCGACCCGTATCAGATGGAAGGTAATACGACAAACATTGTTCTCGGCGGTGAGGATGCATTTGATATTGCCGTCGGACATGACGGCATTATGCGTTCCATGGCACAGCAGGGAATTTTCTATAATATTTATGATATTGAGCAGTTCAACTTTGACAAGCCGTGGTGGCAGCCGTCAATAGGACTTGATTTCCTTGGGGATCTGTACTTTGCGTCGTCTTATCTTTCCTTTACCGGTCTTCACTGGACACGCGCTTTGATGGTCAACAAGGACTATATGCATTCCATTGACCTTGAAATGCCGTATGACCTTGTACGCGAGGGCAAATGGACGCTGGATGCCATGATGGCATTTGTCAAGAATTCCTCCAATGACATTGATGGTAACGGGAATCTGGATTCAACAGTCGACAAAATTGCATTTGCAACAGGGGATGAAACGCTGTACTGTATGCAGGAATCACTTGGTATCACGCCGTATCGCCGTACAGATGACAGCATCGTTCTTGATCTGGACATCGATCGCGCCGATACTGTGCTGACCAAACTGCGTGAATTCCAAAAGAGCGGCGATTTTCTGCTTGATACCTCCACACAGTTTGCCGAAAAGCACTTCATGACCGGCAATCTTCTGATGGTTTTCGGTCAGATCGGCGATGCTTATAACTATTACCGTGAATGTGACTTTTCCTATGGCTTCCTGCCTTCACCCAAATTTGACGAAGCACAGGACGGTTATCTGAACTGCTGTACGGATATGCCCTGGGCGATTCCGAATACCATTTCCGAAGAGCAGGGAGATATCATCGGCACAGTTGTTGAGGCGATGTCCTGCCGCAACTATCTCTATGTTCTGCCCGCATACTTTGACGTTGCGATGAAGAGCCGTACAGCAGACACGGCTGATGATGCAGAAATGCTGCAGCTGATTGCGGATACCCGGATTCTGCCGTATGCCCGCTCCTATGATCTGCGGTTCGGTGCACTGATAAAGGATATTTTCAAAACCAATAAGAGCGTTGCATCCTATTATGAAGCGCAGAAGAATAATGCCGAAAAGACGCTGAATAAGGTGATTGCGGCGTATGAAGATATGAAAAACAATTGATTTCAGAGGACATATATGAATCCATTATTACCCGAACTTTGCTGTATGCCTGACGCGGAAGCGCATGTGATGCCCGACGGACGGCTGTATCTTTACGGTTCCTGGGATATTTCCGGGACTCCGTACTACTGCTCGGACGTTTTGCATACCTTCTCCACCGATGATATGGTGCATTTTACCGATCACGGCGTCATTTTTGAAAACTCTGACAACCACCGCGGGATGTCATGGAGCAGCAATCCGCTTTTGTACGCACCCGATGCCATTCACAAGGACGGAAAGTATTATCTGTATGTCTGTGCCGATCATGGCGAGGAGGGTGTCGCTGTCGCTGACCGACCCGAAGGACCGTTTTCCGATGCGGAACCCGTTGTCGGAGCGGACGGTCGCGGAATTGACCCTGCAATCTTTGTCGACGAGGACGGTCAGGCGTATTATTTGTGGGGACAGTTTTCCCTGCATGGCGGTAAGCTTGCCGATGACATGAAAACCATCATCCCGGGCAGCGAGAAAACCGACATTCTGACCGAGCGGGAGCACGGATTCCATGAGGGCTCCAGTCTGCGCCGCCGCGGAGATCGGTATTATATTGTTTATACCGACATTGCGCGCGGACGAGCAACGTGTCTTTCCTATGCTGTGGCGGATCATCCGCTTGGTCCGTACACCAAAGGCGGTGTGATCATCGACAATGTTTACTGTGACCCTCAGAGCTGGAACAATCACGGTTCCATCGAATGTTTTGGCGGACAGTGGTATGTATTCTATCACCGTTCCTCCCATAACAGCAATACTTCCCGCCGTGTCTGTGCGGAACCGATTTTCTTTGATGAAAACGGCATGATTGCAGAAGTGCAGCAGACGTCATCCGGGGCGGAATGGGCACTTTCCCCGCATCTGATTCCCGCGAGAAGCACCTGCCGTATGATGGGTGCATGCTATATCACCGCATGTGACGGCAGAGAGGTTCTGCAATCCGGCGGCGGCAATCATTGGGGACAGCGCGACTGGGCGGAATATCGCTACATCGATTTCGGAGACGGTTCTGTTTCCAAGGCATCGTTCTGTGTCAGAGGCAGCGGCAGCATCACGGTGAAAACCGAGGATGGAGAAGTGTGCGCAGTATCCTTTGCGGCAGATGATTTTGAAACTGTGACAGCACCGATGGCGAAGATTGTCGGACGGCGTGCGATCTGGCTGTTTTTGGAGGGCGACTTTGTCCTGCGGGAATTCGGATTTCAATAAATGAAAAACATAAGGTGCGCAAGCGAGAACATCGTTTGTGCACCTTTCTCTGTATTATAATGCGCTTGTTTCCAGAATTTCCTGTCTGTCATCAATCTCCCAAGCCGTCAGACCGTAATCCTCAAATTCAATTTCACCGTTCTGATTGTCATAGGGATCGATACGCGGGAATTTTTTTGCGGGGTTGAACTGTTTCTGGAAGTCGTTGCAGGTGACGTGACGCCACTGTTCAAGATTGCCGAAATAGAAATTCCAGATTTGTTTGTTGCCGGAACGGAAAGCATCTCCGCCGTAGGACGGATCGCAGTACAGCCATCCGAACGGTGCAATCCAGAACATTGCCCAGTCGTGTGAACCCATGGAAGCTTTTCCGTGTCCGCGGTCATGAACACCGTGACCCGATTCCCACTTTGCGGGAATGCCGAGAATGCGGCACAGCGTGATAAAGACCAGCGCCTGTACACCGCAGTCACCGCGTCCGTGAAGCACCGCAAATTCGGGGATGTTTTCCAGCGCGAAATAGGAGCGCATATAGGAGTAGCGGACGTGTTCTGTCACCCAGTCATAGACACGGCGCGCAAGCTTCAGAGGATTGGTCTCCTTGCCGGCGATCTCATCCGCAAGCGCGATCATATACGGCGTGAAGCGGATGTGCGGGTACTGCTCGACGATGTAGGGCAGCAGCTCGTCAGGCATCGGATCGGCGGCGTGTTCGGCAGCCTGACGCTTGGCATCTGCCGTGGACAGATCGTGGTAGCGCGCGGTATTGACATAGGAATATTCGACCCAGTATTCTTCGTCGGGACGGTATTCGGTTTCGATATATGCCGTGGTCTGCTCGGCTTTTCTGATCTTGACTGGATGGGACGATCCGAGCAGCTTGATTTCAGACTGAGACAGAGACGGTGCAGGATAGGGAAGATGAACGCGGATGGTTTTGCCGATCTGGTCTTCGTGGATCTCTGACGGCTTGACCGACATGCGGACGTGATACCAGCGCGAGAGGGAGCCGTTCTTCTTCATTCCGCTGATGATCGCGTTGCGGCCGAATTTGGGTGTTGGGGTAACATAGTCCGGTTCCTGAACGCGGCGAAGCAGGTCTCTGCACTGATTCATCAGATTGGAATATGCCGCGCGCTGGAAGTAGGGAACACCTGCGCGGAGAATGTAGTCGGCATGTCCCGATGCGATCAGGGCGTCGATGTGATGTAACTGCAAATCGGGATAGGTTTCGCGGAACCGTGCAAGCAGATCTTCTGCCGTGACATTGTAGTCATGGATCAGCTCCGATGCAATCGCGTGCTCCAGCATCAGACGGCGGCGCATCGCATCGGTCAGGGGATTTGCGTGCAGGATACCGTCATTCAGGAGTTTTTCGATATATGCGATTTCACTCGCAAAATCGCCTGCATAGCGGTAAGACTTGACGGTTTCGGGCAGTTCCATCGCAAGATAGGGAAGATCCTCGTAGCGGTAAAACGGACGTGTGGTTTGTGACATGACAGATTCCTCCGATCGGTTGAAATTTTCTGATCCTATTATACATGAATATCGGGATACTGTAAAGATGATTTTGTGAATTTCCGGCGGAATTTTTGGGAATAAACCGTGTTTAAGGAGAATTTTGGAAATTTTGAAAAAAGTTTTGGAAAACTATTGACAAATCGTTTTTGATGTGTTATAATATTATACGTTGAGCGGGAAACCGCAAACACAATAAGATGTCTGGGTGTAGCGCAGATGGTAGCGCGCTACCTTGGGGTGGTAGAGGCCGCAGGTTCAAATCCTGTCACTCAGACCAGGAAAACGGGAGATGCAAAATCTCCCGTTTTTCTTTATTATCAAGCTTTTTCCGCACTTTTCGGGTGCGGTTTTTTTATTGTTTTTGCTCTCAAAAATGCGCCGGAAAATGATCGAAAATGAAGTTGGTACATAATTTGGTACATAGTTTCATTTGGCACTTTTCAAAGGTCGGTAGAGGCCATGCCGAAAAAGCCTTGAAAAGCAAGGAAATTCCCTTGTTTTCTTGGTACATAATTCAGCGTTTTTTTACGCAAAAGGAGCAAAAATTATGGCAAATATTACACCAAAATCAAACGGAACGTATCTTATTCGCATCTCCTGCGGCACAGATGCTGCGGGAGAACAAATCAGCAAATCCCGTGTCTTCAAGCCCTCAAAACCGAATCTTTCTTATCACAAACTCAATCTTGAAATGGAAGCTTTCATCAAGGAATTTGAGGAGGAAATCGCATTGTACGGTGTCGGCGGACGACCTGACAAAATACGCTTTGCAGAATTTACGGAAAAATATCTGGAGATCAAGAAGCCGCAGCTGTCCCCTGTCACATATGCATTCTACGCACAAGTCGTGCGTGACATGCTGATTCCAATGTTTGGAAAACTGCGTTTGCGGGATATCCGCACGTACCACATTCAGCAGTTCATCCAGTATCTCTACGTCCAGCGTCCGCGCGGTGACGGAGCAGAAGGACACATCGCCCCGGCAACCATCAAGCGGTATACGACCGTCCTGCGTTCCATTATGACTCTGGCTTACAAAATGGAATACATCGATGAGGACATTTCCATTTCACGCCGCATTGAGTTTCCGAAGATGGAAACACCGGAGGTGGAAGCATTTACAATGGAGGAAGTCACACAGATTCTGGAAGCGGCAGACACGGAACCTCTGAACATCAAGCTGCTGGTGGAACTTGCGCTGTTCACCGGTCTGCGGCGCGGTGAGATGGTCGGTCTGAAATGGGAGGATATTGACTTTGACAATAAGACGCTCTCCGTTAAGCGAAGCATTTACAAGCCGAAGGATGGCAAGGCACAGGAGAAACCGCCAAAATCAAAAAATAGCATCCGCACGATGGCAATACCGGAGCGGCTGATCGATACACTGCAGGAATACCGCGATCATCAAGCCTGTCACGCATCATTTCTTGGCAAAGCATGGCATGATCTTGGCTATATCTTCACCGAGGAAGACGGTCTGGTTATGAACCCGCACACACCGACCAAGCAGTTTACAAAATTCCTCAAGCGTCACAATATCCGCCATCTGAAGCTGCACGGTATGCGGCACACATCCGTGACACTGCTTTTGGCCAACGGCTGTGACATCAAGACGGTATCCGCCCGTCTCGGTCACGCTGACCTTGAAACGACAAACATTTATCTGCACGCACTGGAAAGCGTGGACAGGCAAGCCGCCCATACATTTGATACCATTCTGAAAAAGGGAGAAAAGTTATGACTGCAAACAACGGAGGAACGAATACGAACAACACAGAAACCAACTGCTTACCTGAATATATCGAGAGAAACGGAATTCATTATGTCCTTGCCGGAGATGTTTATTTACCGCTGATCGGCGTGAGTGACCAACCGCAGAAGCCGCTCGGTACATGGGGCAGAATGCGGAGGTCTTATCTAAAAGAGCATGACAACGGTTTGTATACAGAAATGCTGTTGACCGGAGTATTATATGATCACCTCTCGGAAATCGACGAAGCAGCACAGCGCCGTTATGATGCTCTGATGGATGCCATGCAGGCCTCTTGGGGAATTACAGAGGAATTGAAGGCAGAGGATGCCCACGGATGGGCGAAGCAGATGAATGTGCTTGCAGCGGCTGTACGCGAGATTGTCACAAAAGAGTTGATTTACTGCTGATGCGAGAATGCATATGGATTTGCGATAGAAAGTTGAAACGATATAAAATGGCATAGTAAGCGTGAACCCCCACATGGAATTCAAGAATGAGTTCTGTGTGGGGGTCTTTTTGTATGTACATCAAATGCTTGTTGAATCCTGTTCGTCCTGATATTTTAGTTATTATAAATTTCCGTTATCTGATCACGAATGTTAAAATTATAAATTGATCAAAAATCTATCCAAAATCGTGAGACGAATTTGAGACAAAATTGAGATGAATCTGAGACGTTTTTGAGACAAATTTGGGTTTGACATGGGAATCCGACTGTGATATAATGGTATCGTGGAAAATATACGGATTGCATGATATTACATACGCGATTGTGATTGTATATAAAGTTTCGTAAAGATTTCGTGAACAAGGTCAGAAATGTTCCGTTTTTGTTCCGTGAATTTTCCGCGAAATTTCCGTCTGTTTTCCTTGACATTTCCTTTTGTCCGTAGTATAATATGTACCATCCAAGGTGTGCCCACAGATCGCACCATCATAAAATCGAATAGTTTTCAAACGCCGATTTCAAAATAAGAGATCGGCGTTTTTTGTTGTGCTGCCTGTATGCGCTTTTCGGATGTAACAGGCAGCTTTTTTATATCCAAAATTCCGCGGTAAAACCGACGGATTTACATATCATGAAAACTACCAAAGGAAGGTGATAACGATGTATATTAAGAACGACACGCCGATCCCGCCATTCATTCCCATCCCGCGGTTTCTGATGGAGGTGAAATTCTCTGTCAATGAAATGGCGAGGAATCAAAAAGGCTTTACTTTTTTAGCAAAATTATGAGGTGAACACATTGGCAAATTACTATAAGAGAAAGAACGGTACATATTGCGTTCGTGTTTCCAACGGCATGAAGGACGGAAAACAGGAGCTGTTATCGGCAACCTATCGACCGAAAAAAGGAATGACACCGGCACAAGAGAAAAAGGGTGTGGAGGAATTCGCGGCACTCTTTGAAGCGGCGGTGCACAGCGGATCATATATCCCCGGCATGAAAAGCGATACGATCATGTCAAATGCATTCGGCATGACGGTTGGGACGTTCATTCGGGAGCATTATCTGAAACGGATTGAGAAAAAGCATTCTCCCAATACTGTACGCTTTTACACCTCCATCGCGGAGCAGTTTATCATTCCGTCTTTTGGAGATATCCGCCTCTCTGATATTACGGCCAAACATCAACAGGCGTTTGTCGATTATCTGATGACACCTGAGGCAAGGGCGAATGGAGAAGATAAAGCACCGCTTGCGGCTGCAACGGTCAAGCGTTATGCAACCGTCTTTTCTTCCGTAATCACCGAG
This sequence comes from Clostridia bacterium, assembly GCA_017558715.1. Taxonomy (GTDB): domain Bacteria; phylum Bacillota; class Clostridia; order Oscillospirales; family CAG-272; genus RGIG3925. The sequence continues at coordinate 9,339 of JAFYTT010000309.1, forward strand.
GCTTGCCGGATGGGGATCATCGAGGAAAACAAACTGTGCGGCGGTTGTGTGGAGTTTCCAAAGATCATGAATAAGCCTTTGGATGTCTACAATGATGACGAAGCTAAACGCTTTGTGGAAGCGCTGGAACAGGAGCCTCCGAAAACGCGCGTGATGCTGTTGTGTGCGCTTCTGCTCGGTATGCGCCGTGCGGAGATTGTGGCGCTCAAATGGTCGGATATCAATCTGCGCGGAGGATCACTTTCCGTAAACAAGAGTGCCTATAAAAGCAAAGGCAAACCGCAGATGCTGAAATCTCCAAAGTCACGGTGCGGCAATCGCACGTTATATTTTTCGGAGGTGCTCACCGATGCATTTGAATGCTGGCGGGTTACACAGGCAGAAGAAAAGGCTGCGGCAGGTACGGCATGGCGGGAACAGGACTTTGTATTTACCAACGAGGTCGGTGATATGGTCAGTCTCTATATGTTGACACGCCTGTGCAGTCGGTTTGAGGAAAAGTGCGGGCTTCACCATCTGAAGCTGCACGGACTGCGGCATACCTGCGGATCGTTGATGGCAGCGAACGGTGTCGATGCGGAAACGGTCAAGAGCGTACTCGGTCACGAAAGCATTGAAACGACGAATCTGTATCTGCATCCGTATGAGAAAAATATGCGTAAGGCTGCAGGCATTCTTGAGGATATTATCAGTCGATGAAGAAATGGAGGAAGGTCTATGAAAATTATGACGTTACCGAAAGTGGTAAAAACAATCAAAAAGGTGGATGCCGAAACGGCAGTCAACGAATCCATGCTGGCGGATCTGATTGACCATGGCTGTATTCCATCCTATAAGAACGGGAATCGAACAGTCACCGAGTTTGATGCGGTGGTTCTGTGTCTGAATCGGATGCTGGGTATGGAGGATTCCGATCAGGTTCCGCGTATCCGTACCATTCGCGGTGCGGTTCATGAATTGAAAAATGTTCATCCCGATATCGGTATCGGAGAAGATCAAATACGCACGGCGGTTGGACGCGGAGGGGTTGATACTATCCGCATCGGATGCCGTGCGTATCTTTGTATGCAGCAGTTTGAAGAACCGTATGTGCGGCGCTTTATCGATCTCGCGCTGACTGCTGTAGAGCGCAAACAGACGACATCGGACCATGCCGCCGAGCAGGTAGGTGCACTTCTGAAAAAGAGCAGCGGTGTACCGATGGTGAAACGGGTGCGCCATGAACGATAAAATATGTTTTATGCTGCCGGTTACAATGTTAGATCAATATGAATATACCCCATTCCGTCAAAGAATCCAATGCGGAGGGTATGAGCATATACACATAAGATGATTACTGTAATGTGGCGCATGGCTATAAAATCAGATAAAGGAGGTACTGTATCTTGAAAAACAGCACGAAAAATGTGGCATTGACCTCGGTCGATGTCCTGTTCACGACAGAGGAGGAACGCGAGGAAACGAAGTGGGAAAAGGTTCAAAATATCCCGCTTTCAGAACTCCATCCATTTCGAGATCACCCGTTCAATGTGGTGGATGATGACAAAATGCAGGAGACGGTGGATAGTATCCGCGAATACGGTGTTCTTGTGCCGATCATTGCGCGTCCTAAAGAAGCCGGTGGATATGAAATTGTGTCTGGACACAGAAGATGTCATGCAAGCGAACTTGCGGGACTGGAGACTGTGCCGGTAATTGTACGGAATCTGGATGACGATGAAGCTACCCTGATTATGGTTGATTCGAACCTTCAAAGAGAAAGTTTACTGCCGAGTGAACGAGCGAAGGCATATAAAATGAAATTGGATGCAATGAAGCGGCGAGCAGGAAGGCCAGCCAAGAATAATTTGTCTCAATTTGAAACAAATAAAAGATCAGACATAGAACTTGGGGAACAGGTTGGTGAAAGTCGTGCTACCATTCAACGCTATATCCGTCTGACAGAGCTGATCCCCGATCTCTTGGACATGGTCGATGACAAGAAGCTAAACTTCAATTCAGCAGTGGAAATCTCCTATTTACCGCCTAAAGAACAACAGCTTGTCCATGAAACCATCGTATCCGAAGCACATGCTCCGACTGTAGCACAGGCGCGAGAAATCAAGAAATTGAGCCGAAAAAAAGAATTGACAGACAATACCGTTTTGTTGGTGTTCGGCAACAAAGAAAATAACCGCGCAAAGGTTTCAGCACAACCGGATCCGAAAACAGAAGTCAAGCCGCAGACACCTCCAAAAACATTGAACATCCCTTTGGAGCGATTGGCAAAATATTTCCCAAACCGCTCTGAGGCTGAAATTACGGAAATGATTTTCAAGATTCTGGATACCTGGCATCACCATATGCAGAAAAGGCGAAACGGTTAATCAAGATGACGTATGGTAAGTTTACACAACTTAAATGCAGCGATGAGTGGAGCGGGGATGGTCGCAAAACGAACTACTTTTCTTGGGGATAAGGTTTTGGTATTTATTTTAAGTATTTGAGATCTGTTATGATGTTAATGTGTGTGCCAAAATGAAAATGCACCTGTTCGGAAGTGAATGCTTCCGATTACAGGTGCTATTTTGTTTCTCTGTCGTTCTTCAGGGGATTGGGGATTCCCCAACAAGCTAAAATCGGTTTGGTAAGTGGTTTGCATAACCACCAGCCAAACCGATTGCGTTCTGTGATAGCAGAGGACCCTGCTTGCCCTTAGGTATAAGGAAAATGGATCATTGTGAAAATTTTGAATTCAGATAGTAAAGGAATATTGTCAGAAGCACTTCGGGTCAATAGGGATGTACGGTGACATGACAATTCATGATGGAGGTTAAAGATCGGTGAATGTTTTTCATGCAGTCAAGCAGAACATTTCAGTCAGAGAAGTGGCAGAGCAGTACGGTTTTACGGTGACACGCAGCGGAATGATTGCCTGTCCGTTTCATAACGATAAAACGCCGAGTATGAAAGTGGATCGGCGTTTTCATTGCTTTGGGTGTCAGGCGGATGGTGATGCCGTTGATTTTGTTTCCCGTTTCTATGGCATATCAGCAAGAGATGCGGCTGTCAAAATCGCGAATGATTTCGGGATCTCATATGACAACAAAAAACGGTCGGTATCGAAATCGCGTGTTCGAGAGCCATCACAAAGGGAAGAGGAAGATTGGTTCTGTAAAATACTGATACGCTATCTTTGGTTGTTAAAGAAATGGAGGACAGAATATGTGCCGAAATATTCAGATGCATTGTGGCATCCGTTGTTTGCAGAAGCCATGAACCAAACAGACATGGTTGAATATCTGCTTGATATCTTAATTTATGGAACAGATGAGGAACGTCGGGTACTCATGTGCGAAAAAAAGAATGAGGAGACAAAACTTGAAGAACGATTACAGCAATACGCAGAAGAATTTGACTGTGGAGGACGTACGCAGCAGCCTGGATATGACATCAAACGGAGCTGTACAAAATACGATAAAGAACTGCCTGACGATATTGCAGAACGACCCGAAACTCGGTGATGCAATTCACTATAATATGCTTACCGAGCGCATCGATATCGTAAAACCTTTGTGGTGGGAAAAACAGACCTCGACACTGAATGATACGGATTTCAATTATATGTTGCTGTATCTGGAAGATACATACGGTCTGACCAATGAAAAGAAAATTGAGAAAGCGATCTCGATTGCCGCAGATCGGTGCCGATATCATCCGATCCGCAGCTTCCTGAATGGGCTTGAATGGGATGGAGAGGAACGGATCCGTTATGTGCTGCATCGGTTTCTTGGTGCAGATGTAAGTGAGTACACATATCAATGTTTGCTTCTGTTTCTGCTCGGTGCGATCAGCCGTGTATTTTGTCCGGGATGTAAGTTTGAGGTCATGCTGTGTTTGGTCGGAGGACAGGGGGCTGGCAAGTCCACGTTCTTTCGGTTTTTGGCTGTTAAGGACGAATGGTTTACCGACGATCTGAAGAAGATTGATGACGACAATGTATATCGAAAAATGCAGGGGCATTGGATCATTGAAATGTCAGAGATGCTTGCGGCTGCCAATGCAAAGAGTATTGAAGAAATCAAGTCATTTATGAGCCGTACAAAGGAAACCTACAAGGTGCCATATGAAACACATCCTGCGGACCGTCTGCGGCAATGCGTATTCGGTGGAAGCACCAATACAATGGACTTTCTTCCGTTGGACAGAAGCGGCAACCGAAGGTTTCTGCCAATCCCCGTGAATGCACAGAGGGCAGAAATGCACATTTTGGATGACGAGCCAGCATCCAGAGCATATATTCAACAGGTATGGGCAGAGGCTATGGAAATTTATCAAAGCGGAGATTTTCGATTGACATTGTCTGATGATATGAATCGGGAACTGCTTGAGATGCAGAAGCTGTTTATGCCCGAAGATACCAAGGCAGGTATGATCCAGACGTATCTTGATACGTATCCCGGCTCGCAGGTTTGTTCGAAACAACTCTATACGGAAGCTTTACATCATGCATTTGAAGAACCCAAGCAATGGGAGATTCGCGAGATCAACGAGATTATGAACAACTGTATTGACGGATGGAAGCAGTTTCCCAATCCGCGAATGTTTGATGTTTACGGAAAGCAGCGCGGGTGGGAACGTGTTCGCGGAAACGCGCATACGGAAACGGACGATGAAATTGAGGATGTTTTCGATGCCAATGCGCGAACAGAGGGTGAGCAGTTGGAGATTCCGTTTTGAAAGTACGACTCTCGTTTCCATCTTGTTTCCGGCGCGTTTCCGAGACCGTTTCCATAGATTTTCTTATAAGAATACTGATATATAAGGTTTTTTATGATATAAAAGATAGTATGGAAACGAAAGCAACGGAAATTACGAAGAAAAACTTTTATCATGAAATAAGCCCAACAAAGGTATGTTAACGGTTTTTTTAGGTCCGTTTCCGGGGTTTGTTTCCGGGCATAGTCTTTGTTGGGCATGGTCAATTCATCCGATAACTTGGGTTCCGCCGTACTGCGGTAGGAATATTCCGAAGCCGGACATGCCGAGGGAGCTTAAGACCGAACAAGAAAAAGAACCGCAGCAACAGCCAAAAGAACGGACAGAGAATGCCACGCAGGCTTATATGCGGCA
>JAFYTT010000310.1 GCA_017558715.1 Clostridia bacterium
GCCGAGCCAACTTGCCGCAACGACGATCTTCTGCTCAGACGATGCAACCAGAAGACGCAGGGAAGTGATCGCAAGCTCACGCAGAATGACAATCAGCGTCACCCAGACGAGCACCGCACGGACAGATGCATACATATCGGATGCACACATGACAACGAGCATACCGATAACCATGAACTTATCTGCAAGCGGATCCATAAACTTGCCGAAATTGGTGATCAGATTGTACTTTCTCGCAATTTTTCCGTCGAGCATATCGGTCAGTGCCGTCAGAACAAACAGAACTGCGGCAATGATACGTGCGACGATTTCACCGCCGATCGGATACAGGATAAAGACCATTGCAATCGGTGCCATAATGACACGAAGGAGCGTCAATTTATTCGGTAAATTCATTTTACTTCCTCACTTTCCGGATGTATCAGCGATTTCCCTGTACTGCCGCGCCGACCAGATCATAGTCGTCATAGCAGTCAGAGATTTTAACCAGCACAAACTGACCTTCCTTGAAGCGGGTCTTGCCGAGTTCATTGGAGAAGAAGACCTTGCCGTCAATGTCATATGCATCGGCATACGTTCTGCCGAAGTAATTTTCTGAAACAGGGTCAAAGCCTTCAACCATAACGGTGACGATCTTGCCGATCATCGCTTCTGCCTTTGCACGGCTTCTGTCTGCCTGCTCACGCATCAGGATATCAAGACGGTCCTGCTTGACCTGTTCATCAATCTGATCTTCAAAGTCGTACGCGGGCGTATCTTCCTCACGGGAGTATGCAAACACACCGACACGGTCGAAATCGAGCTTCTTTGCACCTTCGCAGAGAATGGTGAAATCTTCTTCTGTCTCACCCGGGAAGCCGACAATGAACGTGGAACGGATAACCATACCGGGAACGGTACGCAGACGCGCAACGGCATCTTCAATGGTTTCTCTGTTGCCCTTGCGGTTCATGCGGCGCAGGATCTTGTCGGAAAGATGCTGAACTGGCAGATCGATATACTTGACCAGACGGCTGTTATTCTTGAATTCCTCGACCAGCGCATCGGAGATCTTGTCGGGATAGCAATAGAGAATACGAATCCACGGGATATTCGTCTCTGCGGTGATCTTCTGAATCAGTTCGACGAGTTTATCCTCACCGTAAAGATCACGTCCGTAAGCGGTGGTATCCTGCGCAATCAGAACAAGTTCTCTTGCACCGATATTCTCCATATCCTTTGCTTCTGCGATCAGTTCTTCCATCGGACGGGAATGCAGTCCGCCGCGGATGCCGGGGATTGCACAATAGGTACAGCGGTTATCACAGCCTTCTGCGATCTTGAGGTACGCAAGATATTCGGGTGTGGTGACAACACGGTCACATGCGGTTTCCATCTTTGCGATATCCTCAAAGGAGGAATACTGACGCTTGCGTTCAACCGCTTCGATCGCCTCAACAATTTTATGAAGCGAACCGACACCGATCAGCGCATCGACCTCGGGCAGTTCTTCAAAGACCTGCTCACGGTATCTCTGTGCCAGACATCCCGTGACAATAATGCCTTTGAGATTTGCATTCTTTTTCAGCCATGCTTCGTCGAGAATGTTATCGATGGCTTCCTGCTTTGCGCTTTCGATGAATGCACAGGTATTGATAATGACAATATCGGCTTCCGTATCGTCAGGCGTGACTTCATAGCCTGCTTTGACGACATCTGCCAGCATGACCTCGGTATCTACCTGATTCTTCGGGCAGCCGAGGGAAATAAATCCGATTTTCGATTTCTTTTTCATAGTAATTCCAATCAGTTTCTTTGATTATTCATCGATACCGTCATCATAATCGTCGACGGTATCCAGATGCAATTGTTTGAGTGCGCCGTTGATTTCATCCATGGAAAATCCGTACCGCAGAAGAGAAGATATGTGCTTTTTTTTCTTTTCCGGAGTAGAAAACGCGTCTATACCGAGCCGTCTGATACGGTCATACACTGCGGCATCAAAATCAAGCTCTGCTGCAAATTCTTCAAAATACGATTTGACGATCTCCTCGGAAAATCCCTTTTGCCAGACCTCCTGGCGAATACGCCGCAGACCGTATTTTTTTCTGTCGCACAGCAGCTCCATCAGACGCTTCAACTGATCTTCCTCGTCGATATATCGCTTTTCCACGCAGAATCGCACCGCTTCCGCCGCGGCTTCTTTGGAAAATCCCTTCTGCCGCAGCTTGTCAGACAGCTTCTTTGCAGTGTTATCGCCGTAGGCAAGGAGCGAGACTGCCTTGATGGCGGCATTGGAACAAGCCTCTGCAAATTCGAGCGCCTCAAATTTATCCGCTCCAAGAAAATCACCGACCATCGGCGGTTCTCCATGGAATATTCCGTTTTTGAGATAATAACGGAATACAGGAAATGTTCTGACCTCCTCATGTTGTCCTTTTGACAGCTTGACTGTGATCAGAAATTTCCCTTTGCTTCCTTCCGCCGTCTGTACGTCCGTGACCGTAATCAGTATCATACAGAGGATTATCAGTCTCCGTCGATGTCAGTAAGCTTGATGGAGAAGTCGCCGTCATCTTCGTCTTCTTCTTCACCGTTGACATCGAAGAGTTCCTCATCTTCATCCTCGTCGGCATCGTTTTCTTCGCGGAACAGGTCTTCATTCTTCATGCTCTTGATCTTGTCTTCGATCTCACGCATGATATCGGGATTCTCTTCAATGAACTTGCGTGCATTTTCCTTACCCTGACCGATACGGTCTCCGTTGTAAGAGAACCAGGAGCCGCTCTTCTGGATGACTTCCAGCGCCGTTGCGATCTCGATGATTTCGGAAGACTTGGAAATGCCTTTACCGTACAGAATATCGAATTCCGCAACACGGAAGGGAGGAGCGACTTTATTCTTGACGATCTTGACCTTGACATGGTTGCCGTATGCTTCGTCGCCGTTCTTAAGGTTTTCGGTCTTTCTGACATCCATGCGGACGGATGCATAGAACTTCAGCGCCTTACCGCCGGTCGTGACCTCAGGATTGCCGTACATGACACCGACCTTTTCACGGAGCTGGTTGATGAACACAACAACACAGTTGGTCTTTGCGATCGCACCTGCAAGCTTTCTGAGCGCCTGGCTCATCAGTCTTGCCTGCAGACCGACATGAGATGCACCCATATCGCCGTCGATTTCCTGCTGGGGAACAAGCGCCGCAACAGAGTCAACGACAACGACATCGATGGCACCGGAACGGACGAGCGCATCGGTAATTTCCAGCGCATCTTCGCCGCAGTCGGGCTGGGAAACGAGCAGATCGTTGATGTTGACACCGAGTGCCTTTGCATACAGCGGATCAAGCGCGTGTTCCGCGTCGATGAATGCTGCTTCACCGCCCATCTTCTGGGTCTCGGCAATGATATGCAGAGCAACGGTCGTTTTACCGGAGGATTCCGGACCGTAGATTTCGACAATACGTCCTCTCGGAACACCACCGATACCAAGGGCAAGGTCAAGTGTAAGGGAACCTGTCGGGATCGCCTGGACGTTCATATTGACATTATCGCCAAGACGCATGATGCTTCCCGCACCTTTTGCCTTTTTGATCTGGGAAATCGCAGTATCAAGTGCTTTTCTTTTTTCATCGGGATTTTCAATCGCAGTGACGGTTTCGGGCTTTTTTGCTTTTGTTGCCATTTATTTTTTCTCCTCTTTCTTATCAGAAAATCGATTGCTTTATCATGATCACAACAGGAACATTTATTCCCGTGACATCATTATACAGCATTTTTTTGTATCTTGCAAGAGGTAATCGGAAATTGCTTGTATTTTTACAATTCTTTCATGTTTTGTTCGGCGATATTGTGAAAATCAAATATCGTCATCCGTTTCATCGACTTCGATTTCCAGAAGCTCAATTTCTTCCTCATTTTCCGTAAGTTCGGTGATTTCGGAAGTTTCTGTCTCGTCAACGATCAGTTCTGCATCTTTTTCGGCATCCTTTGCCGCCTGTTCTTCATCCTTGACAGCCGCAAAGTTGACAACGTGCGCATCCTCGGACAGACGCATGACGATAACGCCCTGCGAAGGTCTTCCGCAAACACGAATATCAGAAACAGGTGTACGGATCATCGTGCCTTCGTTTGTAATCATCATGACATCATCTTCCATGGAAACCGCCGCGATACCGCAGAGCAGTCCCGTCTTTTCGGTGATGGCATGACAGACGATACCCTTACCGCCTCTGCCGTGTCTGGAATATTCTTCAAACGGCGTGAGCTTGCCGTAACCGTTTTCTGTGATGGAAAGCAGCATTGCATCCTCACGGACAACAGCAGCACCCGTGATATAGTCGCCGTCGCTGAGCGTCATACCGCGGACACCTCTTGCACCGCGTCCCATGACACGTGCCTGATCTTCTTTGAAGCGGATCGCCTGACCGTTGTGAGATGCGAGAATGACTTCATCCTCACCACCGGTCTTGACGACGAAGTCAAGGGAGTCACCGTCATCGAGGTCCACTGCGATCTTACCGCCGCGTCTCTGATATTCAAATTCCTTGACGGCAACACGCTTGATGACACCGTTTCTCGTTGCCATCATCAGATACTCATCCTCGTTGAATGCGGGCAAATCGATGATCGCCGTTACCTTTTCTCCTTCGGAAAGCTCCAGAACATTGACGACACTGGTACCCTTGGCAGTTCTGCCGGCTTCGGGAATCTGGTAAGCCTTGCGGACATAGACACGTCCGAGATTGGTGAACATGAGCAGGAACGCGTGGCTTGGCACGATATGGACATCGTCGACCACGTCTTCTTCCTTGGTTGTCATGCCGATGATACCCTTACCGCCGCGCTTCTGTGCGACATAGGTATCGGCAGGTTGACGCTTGATATAGCCGGACTGCGTCATCGTAATGACACAGGTATGGCGTTCAATGAGGTCTTCAAGCACAATCTCATTTTCTGCGGCAACGATCTCGGTTCTGCGATCGTCTGCATACTTACGCTTGATTTCCAGCATTTCATCCTTGATGATCTGATGGATGCGTCCTTCGCTTGTCAGAATGTCGCGCAGTTCTTTGATGAGGGCTTCCTTTTCCTTCAGTTCGTCCTGGATCTTGATGCGTTCCAGACCAGCCAGCTTACCGAGCGTCATATCAACGATCGCCTGTGCCTGCGGATCGGTCAGATTGAATGTTTCCATGAGTTCGTTCTTTGCGTCGCCCACCGATGCGTTGGAACGGATGATACGGATGACCTCATCGATGTTTTCGATGGCGATCATCTGACCTTCGAGGATATGGGCGCGATTGAGTGCACGATCAAGGTCGAACTTGACACGGCGTTCAATGACCGTTTCCTGGTGCTTGATATAGTGATGCAGAATCTGCGGCAGGGAAAGAACCTTCGGCTCACCATTGACAAGCGCAATCATATTGACCGCAAACGTATCCTGCAGCTGGGTGTATTTATAGAACTGGTTGAGAATGACCTGACCGTTTGCATCGCGGCGGTATTCGATGACGATACGCATACCGGCACGACCGGATTCGTCGCGCATATCGGTGACACCGTCAATACGCTTATCGTTGACGAGATCCGCCATCGACTTGATCAGCATGGACTTGTTGACGGCATACGGAATCTCGGTGATGATGATGCGATGATGTTCCTCATCGATCTCCGCCTTGGAGCGGACCATGACATGACCCTTACCGGTCGTATATGCCTGCAGAATGCCCTGCGTACCGTAAATGGTGGCATAGGTCGGGAAGTCGGGACCTTTGATATACTGCATGATATCGGCAACGGTCGCATCGGGGTTTTCCATATAGTAAATCGTACCGTCGATGACCTCACCGAGGTTATGCGGCGGGATATTGGTTGCCATACCGACAGCAATACCGACCGAACCGTTGACGAGAAGGTTCGGGAATCGTGCGGGCAGAACATCGGGCTCTTTGAGCTTATTATCGAAGTTCGGGGAGAACGGAACGACATCCTTTTCGATGTTTTCCAGCATCTCATTGGAGATCTTTGCCATTCTCGCTTCGGTATAACGGTATGCAGCCGCGCCGTCACCGTCGACGTTACCGAAGTTACCGTGACCCTCGATCAGCGGATAACGCATCGAGAAGTCCTGCGCCATACGAACCATTGTATCGTAAACCGCAACGTCACCGTGCGGATGATAACGACCAAGCACATTACCGACGGTCGTTGCCGACTTACGGAACGGCTTGTCAGAGGTCAGATGGTCTTCGTACATAGCATAGAGAATACGTCTGTGAACGGGCTTCAGACCGTCTCTGACATCCGGCAGCGCACGCGCGACGATAACGCTCATCGAGTATTCGATGAACGACTTTTTGACCTCGGTATCCATGCGGATGGGTAAAATCTTCTGATTTTCAAAAACGATTTCCTTGGACAATTCGGGTTTTGATTTTTTCGCCATTTTCTATCTTCCTATTCTGTTCCGAATTTTTCGGTTAAATATCAAGTTTTTCGGCATGGACGTGCGAGATAAACCGCATCATACCGTTTTTGTCGGGCATCTGCGTTCCCGCAAGCTCGACCTTTGCCGCTGCGGCCGACGACGCAAAGCACAGCGCCGTTTCCGCATCGTGTCCGTTCTTTTCATATGCGAACATGAAGGAAGCAAGGAACGTATCTCCGGCTCCTGTGAAGCCCTTCATGGTCACATGCGGCGCATTGACGAAGAACACGCCGTCTTCCCCGGTATAGACCGCACCGTCACCGCCGAGCGTACACAATACATTCGAGCCGTACTGCGCCAGAATGCGGCGGGATGCCTTTGCAGCAGCGATCGCCTTTTCCTTTGCATCGCGTCCTGTGATCTCATAGCCGATCAGCGCCGAAAGCTCGTGAATGTTCGGCTTGATCAGCCACGGAGAACCCTCCAGTCCCGTCTTCAGCGCCTCGCCGTCCGCATCGAGAATGAAGCGGACACAGCTTGTGCGGAACATGGAGATGATCTCACGGTAAATGCCGCGGTCAAGTCCTGCAGGAACACTGCCGCCGGCAAAGAGGATGCCATCCTCACCGTCCCGTCTGCATTCGTCTGCAAACGCGGCAAGCTGTTTTTTTAATGCAGCATATTCGGATGCAAGGATCGGACCGCCGGCCTCGTTTGCCTCGGTACAGACACCGTCTGCATCAATGAGCTTGATGCACATACGGGTATCGCATGAGGTAGGCGTAAATACCGGGGTGATGTCTTCCTCTGCAAGGAGTGTGCCGAGCATCTGTCCTACCGCACCACCGGAAAATCCGTAAGCCGCGGCACGGATGCCGAGTCTTCTGTAAATACGCGCGACATTGATGCCCTTGCCGCCCGCATTGGTCATGGCATAAGCGGCACGGTTGAGCGCATCCACTTTGAATGCGCCGCCGAAATACAGTGTTTTATCAATACACGGATTGAGGGTCAGCGTTGCAATTTTCATCTGCTGTCCACCTGCATCCGTTAAATATCAAGATTGGTTGCAAACTTCGCGTTTGCTTCAATGAACGCGCGTCTCGGTTCAACCTTATCGCCCATCAGAACAGAGAAGGTTTCATCGCACGCCAGCGCATCCTCGATGGTGACCTTGAGGATTGTTCTGCGCTCGGGGTCCATCGTCGTTTCCCAAAGCTGATCGGGGTCCATTTCACCAAGACCCTTATAGCGTTCCGCTTCAGCGTTTCCTCCGAGCTTAGCGATACATTCATCGCGCTCCTCATCGGAGAACGCATACAGCTGGTTCTTGCCCTTGTAGACCTTGTACAGCGGCGGCTGGGCTAAGAAGATATGTCCGTCCTCGATGAGCTTCTTCATGTGGCGGAAGAAGAACGTCAGAAGCAGGATACGGATGTGCGAACCGTCGACATCGGCATCGGCCATGATGACGATCTTACCGTAACGGAGCTTTGAAATATCAAATTCATCACCGATACCGCAGCCGAGCGCCTGAATGATCGGCGTCAGCGACGGATTGGAATAGACCTTGTCAAGACGCGTTTTCTCGACATTGAGAACCTTACCGCGCAGCGGAAGGATCGCCTGGAAGCGGGAGTCACGGCAGTCCTTTGCCGAGCCGCCCGCGGAGTCACCCTCTACGAGGTAGAGCTCTGTCAGCTCTACATTGCGCTCGTGGCAGTCCGCCAGCTTACCGGGAAGGGAAGAGGAGCCGAGAACGCTCTTGCGTCTTGTCTGTTCTCTTGCCTTGCGTGCGGCTTCTCTTGCACGTGCGGCCTCCAGCGATTTTTCGAGGATCGTCTTTGCGGCCGCGGGATTTTCATCGAAATATTCTTCCAGCTTCTGCTTTACGATGGAGTCAACAAAGGTTCTGACCTCGGAGTTGCCGAGCTTCGCCTTCGTCTGGCTTTCAAACTGCGCGTCTGGCAGCTTGACGGAGACGACGGCACAGATACCTTCACGGACATCCTCGCCCTTGAAGTTATCGTCAGAGGACTTGAGAATGCCCTTCTTGCGTCCGTAATCATTGAACGCCTTGGTCAGCGCAGACTTAAAGCCTGCATCATGGGTACCGCCCTCGACCGTCGCCATGTTATTGGCAAACGTATAAATGGTTTCTGTATAGGAGTCGTTGTACTGCAGAGAAACCTCTGCAGTCATGTCGCCTTTTTCACCTTTGACATAAATGACATCGGGATGGATGGCATCGGCATGCTTGGTCGCGTTGAGATACTCAACAAACGACTTCAGACCGCCCTCATAGCAAAGATCATCCTCGACGATCTCCTCTCCGCGCAGGTCATGGAGACGGATACGGACACCGGCATTGAGGAATGCCTGCTCACGCATACGGTTCAGTACCGTTTCATAGTTGAAGTGAACGGTCTCAAAAATCTCCGCGTCAGGCTTGAAGCGCACATACAGACCGTGCTTACCGCCTGCATCGCCTTCACACTTAAACGGAACATCGACCTTACCGCGCACAAAACGCTCGGTATAACGCTGACCGTCCGTGCAGTTTTCAAGTTCTACCCATTCAGACAGTGCGTTGACAACCGATGCGCCGACGCCATGCAGACCGCCGGAGATCTTATAACCGGAGCCGCCGAATTTACCGCCCGCGTGCAGAACCGTGAAAACGACCTCCAGCGTCGGGATACCCATCTTCTGATGCATACCGCCCGGAACACCGCGTCCGTCGTCCTGAACCGCGACACTGCCGTCAGGCATAAACGTCACATCAATAGTCGAGCAGGCACCGGCCATCGCCTCGTCAATGGCATTGTCGACAATCTCATAAATGAGATGGTGAAGACCGCCCTCCGAGGTCGTACCGATATACATACCGGGACGCTTTCTGACAGCCTCCAGACCTTCCAGAACCTGTATTTGGTTGTCGTCGTATACGGGATTTTTGATTTCTTCAGACATAATGCGATTCTATCCTTTTCTAATATGCTTGTTTGCGCGAGATTACAGACTGCCGCCGCGTCCGCAAAGCGTAGACGGCGTAAACTGGGACAGCGCAACCAATGTCCCGTTTGCATGATTGGGATTCTTGTTATTGTTTTTGTTATCGTCATCGCCATGTCCTCCCGATACAAGTCGTACCTTGGGAGCCACAACGACAAAGGATTTCGGCAATTCCTCGCCGACAACACTGACACAGCCGTTTTTCTGGGCTGTATTCAGAAATTTTTTGGTCACAGGTGACACGGTCGCGGTATCCATATCAAAGATACCGAGAATATCTTCATTCGGCACGGAAACGCCGCTTCCGAGAGAAAGCCGCTTCCATCGGCCTTCCTCTTCCTCTGCGGTATGGAACACAGGAAATTTTTTCATTCCGATTCCTCCGCAAACGGATTTTTCACCGGGCACGCCATTTCATAGCATCCCTCATCCACATGGATCATATTGACATCCATTCCGGCAAACAGTGATTCATTGCAGGAGGTCATAATGACCTGTCTTCCGCCGAGTCTCTGCATCAGATACTGCTGACGTCCCGAATCCAGTTCACTTAAAACATCGTCAAAGAGGAATACGGGATATTCTCCTGTCGCCGCACGGGAAAGCTCTCCTTCCCCAAGCTTCATCGCAAGGGTAATGGAGCGGTCCTGTCCCTGGCTTGCATAAAGTCTTGCTTCTCTGCCATCAAGTGAGATCAGAATATCGTCTTTATGACAGCCGTGCAGGGTTGTCTGTGCCGCAAATTCACGGGATGCATACGACATGCATTTTTCGTAAAACGCCGACGAGATCGCCGCACCGTCCTCGTTATGCGCCTCCGGCTCCGCATCACTGCGGTAGGCAAGCGACGCATGCTCACGTCCCTGTGTCATATCCTCCAAAAAGCCGCTGACAGACGTATCCAGAAGCCGGATATATTTCATACGGGTCAGAACGATACGGGTGTTGAGCTCCGCCATCTGCGCAGTCAGAACGTCAAGCAGCGGCATACGTGCGCTCACACTCTGTTCTTCCTGTTTGAGCAGCGCATTTCTTTGCTTGAGCACCGAAGCATAATCGGTCAGCGCTGCAAGATAAGCAGGTTTGAGCTGACTGATTGCCGCATCCAGAAACGATCTGCGCAAAGCCGGTGCGCCTTTGATCATGGCAAGGTGTTCCGGGCAAAACAGAACGCCGTGAAAGGTTCCGACAAAGTCTGCGGACTTGCGTATCGCCACACCGTTTTTTTTCATCTGACGGCTCTTGGAACGGAACAGCTGCAGACTCAAATGCTGCTGTCTTCGTTCATCGGTAAAATGCAGGTCCAGACCGCCGGTTTCCGCACCGAAGCGCAGAAGCTCTCTGTCGTGTACCCCGCGGAACGATTTCCCGCAGGCAAAGCAATAGATGCCTTCCAGCGCGTTTGTCTTTCCCTGGGCATTGTTGCCCCATAGGATATTGACGCCGGGCGTAAACTGCAGTGTCGCATCTTCGATATTACGGAAATTGCGGTATGTGATGGTATTGACATTCATGAAACTTTTGTATCACTTTCTGATACGGATCACTCAATGATACGGATCACTCTCTGAGGTGGCAGGGAACCGCCAGATGTGTATACTTTTCAGAGAGAAGACCGGTATTTTCTTTCTTCTTTTCAAAAGCTGCGATTTCATCCTCGGTCAGCATCTCTTCATCCGCAGTAATGACCATGGAAACCAGCGGGCTGACAAGAGCGAGCTTGATATATTCGGTATCGCAGGCACGCAGTGCATCGAGCAGATAACGGCAGTTAAAGCCGATTTTCAGGTCGGGACCCGTTTTCTTTACGGGAATCTCATCATTGACCGTACCGTTGACAGAAACAGCTGAAACCCGAAGTACCTGATCTTCAAACGTAAACTTGACAGAGCTCTTTGTCTGACCGGCACCCTTTTCCTCAGTCACAAGCGATGCTCTTTCCAGCGATTCACGCAGTGCGTCGCAGGGAAGGGATGCAAAGGTTGCGGGAGATTTGGGAATGAACTTTTCGTAATTGACATATTCCGCATCGATCAGACGGGAGAAGAAGCAGATATTGTCCATCGTAAACATGATGTGCTTGCCTGTTGCGCGGATGGAAACAGGAGAGGTATCATCATGCAGCATTTTCAGCAACTCCGCAACGGTCTTGCCGGGGACGATGATTGCAATATCGAGTGCATCCTCGCCGATGTTGTTTTCAAACTTCATTTCCTTTTCGCAGACAGCAAGACGGAACGAGTCGGAAGAAACAAGTGTCAGGCGATTATCGCGGATCTTGAAGAAGATACCGTTGAGCGCGGGTCTGGGTTCATTGACTGCAACCGCATACAGCGTCTTTGTCATGGCATCACGGAGCTCACACTGCGGCATGGTAAAGCCCCAGTCTCCATCCAGAGACGGCATATTCGGGAATTCGTCACCGGGCATGGCATTGATGGTAAATTCGCTCTTGCCGCTGGTGATTCTTGCACGCATGTTATCGCCGACTTCAATACGGATATCTTCCGGCATGGAGCGGATGATCTGATTCAGCTTTTGTCCGTTGATGATATAGGAACCGGGTTCTTCAACGCGTCCGGTAAGTGTACAGCGGATACCTTTTTCAAGGTCAAAGGAATTGAGAATACAAGTACCGTCTGCCTCCGCGGTAATACAGATACCTTCAATGGATGTGATGGTGTTTTTATTGGATACAGCCGACATGGCAGGAGTAACGGCTGCGCTCAGAATATCTTTATCAAACGTGACGATCATAAACGTATGCTCCTTTGAGATTGATGATAGATTCAGATAAGATAAACTCTGTTCAAGAGTTTGATTGGGTGAATTTGCTTTTTCTTAACACGAAAGGTGGCGTAAGGTTTTGCACATACTGCGTTCCCTGTCAGAGATTCGTTCGCGCAAGCGAACAGAGAGAGTAAGATAAGAATAAGGGATTGTCGCAGAAGCAGCCGCAGTAGGGGCCTGTGCAGATGTGGAAAGTCTGTTTTTCGCCGAAATCATACGGTTTTTTGATAACATACCGCATTGGAAAGTTGTGTTTTGCTGTAAGAAAACCTGTTTGGAAGAATCAGGTTTTTCACATGGATAATTTTGTTTGATTCTCAGAATGTCCTTGTGTTGGCAACATGGGGAAAAATCAGCAAAAGTACCTGTGAGGATGCGGAAAACCTGTTGGTGAATTTTTGAGTAATTTCCGAATGTTGAAAATGTGTTTTCCACATGTTGTGTATAAAGTTGTGGAAAACCAACACGAAGTGTAGCTGAAATTTCAAAAATATCCTGATCTTTCAGAAGATTTTGATTGTGTACAGCTTGTGTGAAACATATGGAAAACAGCGGGAAGGGCGTAAAATATTCCCTGTATTGCTGCGGATAACCTGTTCAAAACCGATTTGTTTTACTGGTTGGTGATTTCCTTGATCAGATCATCGATATCGTTTTCCAGTGATGCATCTTCTCGGATCTTTTCCTGAATGGTATCAATGGAAGACAGAATCGTGGAATGATCGCGGTTGAATACGCGGCCGATGGAAGGAAGGGACATATCGGTTACCGTACGCATGATGTAAATACAGACATGACGAGCCTGTGCGATTTCTCTTGTTCTGCGCTTTCCGCGGATATCCTCGACGGTAACGCCGTATTTCCGTGCGACCGCATGGAAGATCTTGTCCTGTGTGACCTTGACGGGTTCCTGACCGGAAATGACATCAGAGATATTTTCTCTTGCCATTTCAATGGTGATCGGACGCTTGGTCAGATTTGAATAGGCACCGAGACGGCGAATGACACCTTCGATCTGACGGATGTTGCTCTTGAGATGCTCACCGAGGAAGTTGAGTACGTCGATCGGAATATCCACACCCATATCGAGAGCTTTCTTTCTCAGGATCGCGATGCGGAGCTCTAAATCCGGCGGCTGAATATCGGCAATCAGACCCCATTCGAAACGGGTCTTGAGTCGGTCTTCCAGCGTCTTGATTTCCTTGGGCGGACGGTCGGATGTCAGAATGATCTGCTTCTTGGCTTCATACAGCTCGTTGAACGTATTGAAGAACTCTTCCTGTGTGGAAGGCTTGCCTGCGATGAACTGCACGTCGTCGATGAGGAATACATCTGCCTGACGGTATTTTGCACGGAACTGCGCCTGCTGATAATCGGAGATGGATTCGATCAGCTGATTGGTGAATGTTTCGCCCTTGACATAAACGATATTCGCGTCCGGACGCTTTTCGCGGATGCGGTTGGTGATAGCATACAGAAGATGCGTTTTGCCAAGCCCGGACGGACCGTGAATGAACAGGGGGTTATAGGCGGTAGCAGGTGCATTTGCGACCGCGATGCAGGCTGCATGTGCGAACTTGTTGGAGCTGCCGACGATGAAGTTCTCAAAGGTATAATCGCTGTTCTGGAACAGTTCTGTCTGCACGGGAGACTGGGGGGCGTTCTGCTTGGTGTGTGCAGGTTCCGGAACGGGTTCCGGCTGCTGCTGTACTACGGGAATGTTTGATGCTGCTGGGACGGGCTGTGCGGGCTGCTCTGTGTGCACGGGAGCTGCTTCCGATACACCTTCCTGCTGAACCGTATCCTGCTCAACGGAATATTTTGCGGTCAGCATATCTGCCGTGAAACCGATCTTGACATCATGCTGGAGTGCCTCACGGTCGATTTTTTCGGGATCATCGGCGAGAATACAGATATCGACCGGGAATCCCAGTGTGCTTTCAAAGGTTTCTGTGAGAATCTGCTTATGACGGTTGATAATGATGTTCTTTTTCAGATTGCTTTCTGCGATGATGACTGCGGTGGTATCGCTGAATGCCGCGAGCTGCAGCGGGTTGAACCACAGCTTCATAATCGTAGATGAATTGACGTGTTCTGCGAGCGCCTGCAGTATCGGCTCCCAGATATCGTGAAACTCCTGCATGTGACAACTCCTTTTGTTGACTTCTTAATTATATATATACCTATCATATATTATACCACAAATGCGCTTTTTTTTCAAGGAATTTTGCAAAATAATCGCACAAAAAAGAAGACAAAAAATGCCGTGAAAATCCCTTTGTTAAAGGCATTTTCACGGATACATTTATTATACATTTAATGTTAATTTAGCGGAATAGTTGTTGAAGATTCATACGAATCAAATATTGTTTGTAAAAATCCAACATGACTGATGTCTGGCATTTTTTCGCCGTTAATATAAATTTCTTCGACTCTAAACTCTATATCAGAATGCCAAAAACGAATAATCATTTCTGCTTGTTCATCCCCGTACATACATGTGCCGGTATAGTCGATATAATTTATAGCACCTTCACTATAGGATGACCATTTACCATCAGAAAAGAATGCATCAAACGCTTTGCCAATCGTGATTGTTTCACTATAACTGTTTAGATATGAATTACTGATGTTATTCGACGTTTGGGATTCATATAAATCTGAATCGGGCATTCCAACGGAAAAAGCAATTACAGCAGCAATTATGATTCCGAGTTGGATAAGTATCCAATTTTTTTTGTGTTTTTTCATTTTCTTATACTTATCGTATGGATCATCAGGATACGTTGTATCGAATATTTTTCTAATATAAACATCAATGATTTCTGCTTCTTCTATGTTTTTTGAATGTTTTGAATGATCTCTTCCGACATACAGAGAATTATTTTCAATTGTGATTTTATGTTTACCATATTTACCAACGATCATAATATCACCGTTGGTATCCCAATGAATGGATTTTAAGTCTGGATAACTCAATGAATTTTTAAGAATAGAAAAAACAGACTGTTTGTTTGAATCCACAGGAATATTGATTGGTTTTGCTTTTTTGTATTTGTAATAGATATACCATTCTCTAAATGCGAGATTCCAAAATAACCAACCAAATGCAATGATAACTAAAAATGTACTCATAACTCCTCCATGAATAAATAGGTGTATATAATAATTCCGTAAAAGAATTATTATATACATTATAATTCTTTTACGGAATTTTGTCAATAGTTATTTGTGATATAATTGCAATACTAAATATAAAATGTGGAGATGAATATGAAAATAAGAAAAAAAGAATATGGAGAATGCAATATGATTGGTAAAAGGGTTGAGATGTTGAGAAAGAGGAAAGGGGTTAAACAAAAAGATTTTATTTCTCAAATGCAATCTATGGGATGTGATATCAATCCGACAAGCTATTCAAAATTAGAAGGTCAATTTCGGATTGCAACAGATAAAGAGATCTATGTGATAGCACATCTCTTGGATGTTGATATCAATCTGCTTTTTGAAAATGAAGACAAATAATCGGACTAAAGCATGATTGAGCTTTAGTCCGATGTTTTTGTATGATGACAAATAGAATTTTGAATCAGTTGTAATTTCTGTAGCAGGAGATGACTTTGCCAAGCAGGATAACCTCTTCGACGAGGATCGGATCCATCGAGCTGTTGCGCGGCTGCAGGCGGTAATGTCCCTCTTCTTTGTAGAATTCCTTGCAGGTTGCTTCATCGCCGACGAGTGCGATCACGATGTCTCCGTTGCGTGCGTAGGAGGTGCGTTCAACGATAACGGTATCGCCGTTCATGATGCCGGCTTCGATCATGCTTTCGCCCTTGATGATGAGAGCGAACAGATTGTCGATGTTGTAGCGTCTCTTGTTGACGTGGTAATCGACATAACCTTCAAAGTTTTCGGTAGCAAGAATCGGCTGACCTGCAGCAACGCGACCGAGAACCGGGATATGATCTGCGGTATCGTTTTCCGCTTTTTCAATACGCAGGGTTCTGGATTTTCCGGATTCCTTCTGAATATAGCCCTTTGCTTCCAGTCTGCCGATGTAGTGGTGGACGGTGGAGGTGCTCTTCATATCGACTGCAGACGCGATATCGCGGACGGAGGGGGAATAACCTTCGCGGCGGATGGTATCGACGATGTAATCATAAACAAGCTGTTCTTTCGGGGTGAGTTTTTCCATAACTGTACTCCTTTGTTGTTGGAAATTTTTTCGGATGTTGGGTGTGATATGCAAACAAATTTTCTTTATGATACTATTATATCACAAATTTTCTCGAAATGCAAACCAATGTTCCAATAAAATTGTGAATAAAATGTAAATTTTGACAGAGTGTGTTCGATTCTTCTGTTAAAACTTATTTTATATGATGGCTGCCCAAAACAGTAAAACCCACAACCTGTGGAAAAAAAGAGCGGAAAACAAACGCATCTGTTTTCTGCTCTTTGAATTGATTTTTTTGTGGAAATGCGTAGGGTATCAATGCATGATCAGCCTGCATTGGCGTCCGCTGCATCGGTTTCTTCGCTTTCCGTACCGAGATCACGGACGAGAACACCGTCTTCGAAGCGGCCTTCAAAGGTTCTGCCGGACGCGAAACGGTAGGTGCCCGTTCCGTTCATTTCGTTGTCTTCAAAATTGCCGATATATTCATCGCCGTTTGCCCAGGTATAGGTACCGTGACCCGTTCTGGCATCTGCAACAAACGTACCGGAATAAACGTCGCCGTTGGCAAAGCGATAGGTGCCTGTGCCTTCCTTGAGCTCGTTCTTGTACTCACCCGTGTAGGAAGAGCCGTCGCTCCACAGATACACGCCCCAACCGTCCTTTTTGTCATTGACAAAATCGCCGGTATACGTGCTTTTGTCAAACCATGTATAGACACCGCTGCCGTTCTTCATGCCATTTGCAAACATACCGACATAGGTATCACCGTTTGCATATGTGAATGTTCCTTCGCCGGAAATCACACCGTCTTCAAAGGAGCCTTCATATACGTCGCCGGTATTATATTCCAGTCTGCCGATTCCGTCCATACGCAGGGAGGTATTGAGAGAACCGATATAGACATCGCCGTTGGAGAAGATAACTTTGTTGTTGAGCATATCAACCGTTGCGGTGGTGCCGTCGGAATAGTAAAGTTCACCCTTGTAAGGAGTTCCCTCACTGTCGACGGTACCGAAAAATTTGACGTAACCGCCGATTTCCGTATTCAGCTTGATATACCGCAGTCCGGATGCATAGATTGCCGCAAAGACCAGAACGACGCAGATGATGGCCGCGATCAGGGTGATCAGTAGAATCTGTGCGGTGCTGAGGTGCTTTTTGGGACGCTTCCGCCGCGGTGTCATCGGTACACCGTCTTCCGGAAGTTCCATTTCATAAGATGCGGCCATGGATATAACCGTAACATTCGATGGGCGAATGTTTCCTTTCTTTGAGAATGATCAGATTATGAAAATTTCGAGAAGAGCCCGGATGCCATGGAAATCAGATCCGGAACGATGAACGAAGAGATGTACGCAACAACAGCAAAGACGAGAATGGACAGCAGAACCATCCACATATTGGCATCCTCCGACGTTTTTGCCGAGTACATTTCTTCGGCGCGCAAACGCTCCTTGGGGTTAATATACAACGGAATGTCGGAAAGCGTAATCTTTTTTCCGTTCTCGTCTGTTTTCGGCACATCCACCATACACACAATGCGCTGGAACGCGACATTGCGTGTAATGTTCATGCGGACGAAGATATTGAGATCCTGTTCGGCCTCTCTCAGCGTTTTGGCACTTTCCGGGGAAAATGCCTCGTTTTCCAGAAGATAGCGGACGAGCGCACCGATGGTACGGCGATGGTATACCGTTGCAAAGCCGGCAAGACATGCGCCGACAAACAGTGCGAAGATGATGAGATTCAGAGAGCCCAGCTGTGTGTCCGTAAAGAGATCAAGAATCAGATCCATAGTCGAAGTTCCTTTAATGTGTTATGTGGTCGGTAGGGTCTTATTTGAGCAGTTCCTTGCCGCCCATGTAGGGACGGAGCGCTTCGGGAATCTTGACGGTGCCGTCTGCCTGCAGATTGTTTTCAAGGAATGCAATCAGCATACGGGGCGGTGCAACAACGGTATTGTTGAGGGTGTGCGGCAGATACATCTTACCGTCAGCGCCCTTGACGCGCATCTTCAGTCTGCGTGCCTGTGCGTCACCCATGTTGGTGCAGGAGCAAACTTCAAAATACTTCTGCTGTCTGGGGCTCCATGCTTCGATGTCACAGGACTTGACCTTCAGGTCAGCGAGGTCACCGGAGCAGCATTCCAGCTGTCTGACGGGAATATCGAGGGAACGGAACAACTCAACGGAATATCTCCACATCTTTTCGTACCAGTCCATGGAGTCCTCGGGCTTACAGATAACAATCATTTCCTGCTTTTCGAACTGATGGATACGGTAAACGCCGCGTTCCTCGATGCCGTGTGCGCCCTTTTCCTTACGGAAGCAGGGAGAGTAGGAGGTCAGCGTGTGGGGAAGGGTGTCTTCTGCGATGATCTGGTCGATGTACTTACCGATCATGGAGTGCTCGGAGGTACCGATGAGGTACAGGTCTTCGCCTTCGATCTTGTACATCATGGCATCCATGTCGGTCTGGCTCATAACGCCTTCAACGACATTGCCGTGGATCATGAACGGCGGGATGCAGAAAATAAAGCCCTTTTCGATCATGAAGTCACGTGCATAAGCGAGAACCGCTTCGTGCAGACGTGCGATATCACCCATCAGATAGTAGAAGCCGTTGCCGGAAACGCGTCCTGCGGCATCCATGTCGATACCGTTGAACTTTTCCATGATTTCGGTGTGGTAGGGGATTTCAAAATCGGGGGTAACGGGGTCGCCGAAGCGTTCCAGTTCCACATTAGCGGAGTCGTCCGGACCGATCGGAACAGAGGGATCGATGATGTTCGGGATGACCATCATGATTGCACGGATCTTCTCGGACAGCTCTTCTTCCTTTGCTTCCAGTTCTGCCAGACGGTCTGCGTTTGCCTTGACCTGTGCCTTGACAGCTTCTGCTTCTTCTGCCCTGGACGGATCCTTCTTTGCCTGACCCATCAGCATACCGATCTGCTTGGACAGTGCATTACGAGAAGCGCGGAGGTCATTTGCTTCCTTAATAGCAGCGCGGAGCTCTTCGTCCAGAGCGATGACTTCGTCGACGAGCGGCAGCTTATGATCCTGGAACTTATTGCGGATGTTCTGTTTGACAATTTCGGGGTTTTCTCTTAAAAAGCGAATATCGATCATGATGTGATCCCTTTCTGTGTTTCTGTATATGAATTTCTGTGGTTGTCAGATATTGTTTTCAAAAAATGTATCGCCGCAGAGGAGTTTTAACAAGGCTTCGAGATCCTCGCTGTTTTCATAGGAAATCTCAATCTTCTTCTGTTTGCCGTCCTGTGCGTCGAGGATACGGAACTTGCGGCCGAGATTTTCGGTGACACGCTGTTCCAGGGACCGCAGATAGCTCTGTGCCATTTTTGCGGCATGATCGTCGACGGGCGGCGCTTTCTCTGCTGCCTGTGCCTCGGTGCGTGCAAGCTCGTTGAGTGCTTTTGCGGCTGCTTCTGCTTCGCGCACGGACATAGACTTTTCCACAATCCTGTTGGCAAGTGTGAACTTGTCTTCCTCTTTGATCAGAGAAAGAATGGCGCGTGCATGACCTGCGGAGAGATCACCGCCTGCAACCATCGCAACGACGGCATCGGGAAGATCAAGCAGACGGAGGGAATTTGCGACAGCGGAACGGCTCTTGCCGATCTGACCGGCACACTCCTCCTGTGTCATGTCGTAATCGTTGATGAGGGAACGGAATGCCAGCGCTTCTTCGATGGGATTCAGGTCTTCGCGCTGCAGGTTTTCGATCAGCGCAAGCTCTGCTGCTTTTTTGTCATCCATATCATAGATGATTGCGGGAAGCTCAATCAGACCTGCCATTTTTGCGGCACGCCAGCGACGTTCACCTGCGATGATGCGGTAGAAGCCGCTTTCGTTGGAACGCACTGCAATCGGCTGCAGAAGTCCGTGACGGGAAATGGAATCTGCAAGCTGTGCCAGCGCTTCGTTGTCAAATGTTTTTCTCGGTTGGAGCGGGTTTGGCTCGATATCGGAAACACGGAGCATGGAAACCGAACCGGTATCCGGCTCATCGTTTTCCAAAAAGAGCGATCCCAGACCGCGTCCGAGTGATTGCTTTTTTGCCATTGTGGGATGATGATCCTTTCTGCATGATGGGGGACTGCGGCTGCTTTGGCGTGGAATCAGATTTTCTGCATCAGTTCCTTTGCAACCTCATGATACAGTGCCGCGCCCTTGGAGAATTTATCGTAATACCAGACAGGCTGACCGAAGCTGGGTGCTTCCGACAGCTTGACGTTGCGGGAAATTGCGGTATTGAAAATTTTTCCTGCGTAATATTTTTTCAGCTCGTCCATAACCTGTGTGGAAAGATTCAGACGACCGTTGTACATGGTAATCAGAATACCTGTCAGCTGCAATGCGGGATTGAAGCGCTTTTTGATCTGTTTTACGCTGAGCATCAGCTGTGACAGGCCCTCAAGAGAATAATATTCGCACTGCATCGGGACGACCAGACCGTCGGCGCAGACAAGTGCGTTGATGGTCAGAATACCGAGGGAAGGGGGACAGTCGATCAGAATGTAGTCATATCGGTCGGCAATCGGCTCCAATGCGGTTTTAAGACGGGATTCTCTGTTGTCTGCCATGACGAGCTCGAATTCCGCACCTGCAAGCGAAATGTTTGCGGGGATGACGGAGATGTTTTCAAATTCCGTTTTCTGAACTGCGTCTGCGGCATCCGATCTGCCGATCAGCACATCGTAAACCGTACCTGCGGATGACTTTTTGCTGATGCCGAAGCCGGAGGTGGTGTTGCCCTGCGGGTCGACATCAACGACAAGAACGCGCTTGCCGAGAACGCCGAGAGATGCGGCTATATTCACTACAGATGTAGATTTACCAACGCCGCCCTTTTGGTTTGCAAAGGTGACGATTTTTGCGTTTGCCATAGCGAAATTTCGCCGCGGACCAAGGAATCTGTTCCGGGCAACTCCTTTCTGACGATTTCTGAAACGGAACGATGATAAAAATCATATATATAATATTATAACACTTTCATGCTTCTGCGTCAAGAAGTGTGCATAAAATAATCGCCGGAACATAAAAAATTTACCGAATATTCGCAATTTCCTTTCGTTTTCTGTTTCACGTGAAACAGAATTTGTCGCAATTTCATTTATGCCTGTGCTGTGTTGTGAAGTGTGCTGTCTGAGGTGCGGATGGTTACGGTCAGCGTGATGCTGTCATCTGTTTCGGTACGGGTACTGTCTGTCTGAAAACCGGCTTCTCTTGCGGCGGTAACGGCATGTTCAATCGTATTGAAAAACAGACGAAGATCCTTGAGAATACATTTTTTATTTTGCCGCCGCGGTGTCTGCTTCATGTTTTTCTGTTGAACTTCGTTTTCGCTGGCCGATATTGTTTGTAAAAGCGGCGACGTTGTCAGAAGGGAATCGATGTATTCCTCGGTCTGTGAGACATTGAAGCCTCGTTCGGAAACCGTCCGTACCGTTTGTCTGCGCTGTTCGAGATCCTTAATACGCAGAAAAGCGCGTGCGTGACGTTCTGTCAGATGCGCACAGAGAATGGTATCACGTTCCTCTGATGTCAGACGCAGAAGCCGCAGCTTGTTGGCAATGCAGGACTGTGATACGGAGAGTGTACGTGCAATCTCCTCCTGTGTCATTGCGTGCATATCGATCAGCGCGGCAATGGCTCCCGCCTGCTCGAACATATTGAGGTTTTCTCTCTGCAAATTTTCAATCAGTGCAAGCTCGGCGGCACGTCTGTTGTCCGCATCGAGAATGATGCAGGGGACGGTTTCCATTCCAATGGCAATTGCGGCGCGCAGACGGCGTTCTCCTGCGATCAACTGATAGGACACGGTTTTCTCGGTCGATGAATTGCTGATTGTTGTTCCGTCACTTTCATATATCCGTCGGACGGTCAGCGGCTGAAGGATGCCGTGTTCCTTGATGCTGTTGGCAAGGGAGAACAGCGAGATGTCATCAAATTCGCGGCGCGGCTGATAGGGATTTGCGGCAATTTCCGAGGGTGCGATTGCATAAATGCGTCCGGCATCCCATCGCTCGGACAGAAGGAGTTCTTTTTCCTGCAGTGCGGCGGTTCTTGCAATCAGGGAAGACTGCAGTTTTTCAAGTTCTTCTTCTTTTTCCTTCAGTTCCAGACGGGAATGAAGCTGCTTATGTCGTTCCTGCTTTCGTTCTGCGGATTCTGACAGAACGGCGGCGGGAAATGTAAAGAGATTTTCAATGAGCTGCTTTGCGGGCTCGAGTGCGAGTTGGGTGAAGTGTTCCATATATTTGGATCTCCGATCTTGATATGTATTTTTGTGTTTCACGGGAAACGGCGGGAAACGTCGCTGTGCTTGTAATGATACCACAGATCGGGGAAAAAGAGAGGCGGATTTGGGCGGCGAAAAAAGAGATGAACATGGGATAATCCGTGCTGTTTTGCATGCACAATGCGCCAAAAAACAAAATTCCCGCCCGAAACTCATAGAGCTTGCAGACGGGAAACGGTGGATTATAACGGTTTCTTTGAAATTTGCGCATTTGCGCGCGGATACTGCTTTGGCGTAAACTGACGCTTTTTCACACAAAGAAGAACACGGGACATTGCATCTCCTGTATCTTCTTGGGTAAACGGATCACGCAGGACATAGGGGGTTGTCAGCTGTGCGACACCGCCGAGGATGTCAATGGCATTTTTTGCCTCCTCATATTCTGTCATGCCGTCGCGTCCTTTCATCGCAAGGAAGATGCCTCCCTTTTTGACGAGCGGCAAGCACCATTCGCAGAGGACATTCATGCGAGCGACAGCGCGTGCGGTAACGACATCAAAGGCTTCTCTGAATTCGGGCATTTGTCCGAGTGTTTCTGCTCTTGCGGCTTGGATACGAAGATTGGAAAGTCCGAGAAGTGCGGCGGTATTTGCGACATAATCGAGTTTTTTCTGCGTGGAATCGACTGCAAGTACAGATACATCCGGGCGCAGAATGGCGATCGGCAGGGAAGGGAATCCTCCGCCGGTACCGACATCGCAGAGATTTGCACCCTCCGGAAGAAGGGGTGCAATCAGCGCACAGTCCGCATAATGCTTGACGAGAATTTCGTCAACTTCGGTGATCGCCGTCAGATTCATAAAGGCATTGACGCGGAGCATTTCCTCTGTCAGCGCATAAAAGGTTTCGGCGATGGAGGGCTGCATATACGGCTCAAGCGTGCTTTCTGTGCCGAGTGTTTTGCTGTTGACGGATAATGCGCGGTAAAAACGGTCTGTAAATTGCTCTTTTGAAACAGTCATTGTGATGGATCGCTTTCTGTATGATCATTACGGATTGCTTTGGGACAGGAGCGGCAAAAGAAACAGGATGACCATATCGACGAGTACCAGCAGCAGTACGGGCGTCATGATGATCATGATTTTTCTGCCGATTGCTTTGCGTTTGATATCATCTTCGATGAACGCATCCTTTTTTTCTTCTGACCAGGTGTCAGACAGGATTTCACGTGAAACAGGTTCTCGTGAAAATCCGCCGTTGACGAAGAAGAATACGATAAACAGTGTTGCGGCAAGTGTATAAAGGACGGGGGTTACCCAGAATACGTGCATGGCGAGCAGGATATAGTATATCAGTGCGAGCACGACAAAGATCCCGAGCATCAGAAGTGCGAGCCTGCCGTTGAACTGTTTTGCACGATCCTTCAGTGCGGATTTTGCGTTTGCATATTCCTCGGGGGATGCGATATGATGTTTCTTCTTTTTCTTTTTTGTTTTGGACATGGATGATTGTATACGGATCGAAACAGTATTTATCTGTTTTTTCCGCCCTTTTCGTATTTGGTTTCGAACGGGATGATGCGGGAGAGAATCTCATTGGAGACGAACATGCCCTGTGGGGTGAACGCATAATGACCGTTTTCATGGGTCATCAAACCGTTTTTGATGTAGATTTCAAGTTTTTTTCCGAAGATCTCATCGAAATCAGCACCGAAGCGTGTACGGAAATCGGCGGTATCGATGCCCTTGGCAAGACGCAGGCGGAGCATCAGGTATTCCGCGACTTCTTCCTTGCGGTCGATAACGTACGATTCGTCAAGCAGGGACGAGGGCAGGGACGTTCCTTTGGTTTCGAGCAGCTTGCAGTATTGCGCAAGCGAACGGCGCAGGGAGAAGCGTCTTCCGCCGAAATAGCTGTGCGCCGCAGGACCGCATCCGATGTATTCCTCGCCGAGCCAATAACGGAGATTGTGACGGCATTCGTATCCGTCCCGTGCGAAGTTGGAAATTTCGTACTGGTGATAGCCGTGGGAAGCAAGAAAATCAATGCCGTCAAAGTACATCTCACATTCGGTATCTTCGTCGGGCAGCGGCAGCATATGCTTTTTCTCACCGAACGGCGTTCCGTCTTCAATGCGGAGGTTGTACATGGAAATATGCTCGGGTTTCATGGAAACTACAAATTCCAGCGTCTCCATAAACGAGCTTTTTGTCTGTTCGGGAATGCCGTACATGACATCGATATTGATGTTGTCAAAGCCGGCTTCTCTTGCCATCTGAAAACATTCCGTGAAATCCCCTGCGGTATGGATACGGGACAGCGCGGCAAGTTCGTGATTATGTGCGGACTGCAGACCGATGGAGAGACGGTTGACACCGGCTTTCCGCAGTTTTTTCAGCAGACGACGGTCAGCCGTTGCCGGATTCATTTCCACCGAGAACTCGCAGTTATCATCAAGATAGAAGTCGTTTTCTACTTCCTTTACCACATCAAGGAGCAGCTTTGCGGGAAGTGCCGTTGGTGTGCCGCCGCCGATGAAGACCGTGTCGACATTATACTGTGTCGTGCGTTCGGAGATGATCCGCATATTGTTCTTCAGTGCGTTGCAGTACAGTTTCATTTCCTCGGGCGTTTTGCGTCCCTGACATACGATTTTATCGGAGGAATAGAAGTCGCAGTATGCGCACTTGCTCTTGCAGAACGGGATGTGAAGATACAGGCCGAGATTTTTGTACGAAGCATCGGCTTCTGCGGCTGTATCATCGGCTGCGGAAGATACGGACACTTCCTCATCGGGCGCAGGTTCCGTCGGCTGAAGATCGTCATCCTCTTCCTCGGCATCATTGACCGGTCTTACATCGGCAGGCGCTTCCTCTTTTACGGGAGGAACATCGGTAGGTACATCTGCAGGTGCAGCTGTATCTTCTGTCAGGACAGGATCCAGCGCGTCGGGAATATCATCAATGCCGTCATCGGTATCGGTTACCTCTGTCGGAAGGTCTTCCTTGGGGGCATTTTCATCGAGGAGCAGATCAATGTCTGCGGTATCTTCTGACGCCGCATCCATAATGGCTTCCATTTCCTGCGTTGCGGCACCCTTTTCCGGGGCGATATCGGCAGGCGTTGTTTTCTTTTTGTTGAATTTTTTCATGAAATGTTCCTCCTTTTCAGATGGAGTGTTTCACGTGGAACAGGCTGAATTGTCAATCCTCGTCATCGAGCTTGAGTACCGCCATAAATGCTTCCGGCGGAACTTCGACGGAACCGAACTGACGCATACGCTTTTTGCCTTCCTTCTGCTTTTCAAGCAGCTTCTTCTTTCTCGTAATGTCACCGCCGTAGCACTTGGCAAGGACGTCCTTACGCATAGCACGAACGGTTTCACGTGCGATGACCTTTCCGCCGATGGCAGCCTGAACGGGGATTTCAAACAGCTGACGCGGGATGTTGTCCCGGAGCTTTTCGACGATCTTTCTGCCGCGGGAATAGGCATTGTCTGCGAATACGATAAACGACAGCGCATCGACCAGATCACCGTTGAGCAGAATATCGAGTTTGACCAGTTTGGACGGTTCGTATCCGAGCAGTTCATAGTCGAGGGAAGCATAGCCCTTGGAACGGCTCTTCAGCGCATCGAAGAAGTCGTAGATGATTTCGGCAAGCGGCAGGTGGTAGTGCAGCTCGACACGGTCGTTTTCCATATACTTCATGTCGATGAACGTGCCGCGGCGATCCTGACAAAGCTGCATGATCGAACCGACGTAATCGTTGGGCGTCAGAATGTTTGCTTTGACGATCGGTTCTTCGGAAATTTCGATTTCTTCGGGGACAGGGATGTCGAGCGGGTTGTCGATCATCAGGACCGTTCCGTCTTTTTTCGTGATGCGGTAAATAACGCTGGGGACAGTCGTGATCAGATCGAGGTTGAATTCGCGTTCCAGACGTTCTTGAATGATTTCCATGTGGAGCAGTCCGAGGAATCCGCAGCGGAAGCCAAAGCCCAGTGCCGCAGATGTTTCCGGCTCGAATGTCAGAGCGGCATCGTTGAGCTGCAGCTTTTCCAGTGCTTCACGCAGTTCGGGGTATTTTGCGGAATCGGCGGCGTAAATACCGGAGTAGACCATCGGCTGTGCCTTTTTGAAGCCGGGGAGCGGTTCTGGCGTTCCGTTTTCCACGGTCGTGACGGTATCACCGACGCGGGTATCCGCAACATTCTTGATCGAAGCGGTGATATAACCGACATCGCCTGCGGACAGGGATTCCTTCTTTGAAAGACCGAATGCGTCCATCGTACCGACTTCGATGACATCAAATTCCGCACCGGTATGCATCATGCGGATGCGCTGACCGGCGGAAAGTGTACCGTCGAAGATACGGATCAGAACAACGACGCCGAGGTAAGGGTCGTAATAAGAGTCAAAGATCAGCGCTTTGAGCGGTGCGTCCGCATCACCCGTAGGCGCGGGAATATCTGTAACGATATGCTCCAGAACATCGCCGACGTTCAGACCTGTCTTTGCGGAGATTGCAGGACAGCCCTCAGCGGGAATCCCGATGATGTCTTCGATTTCCGCCTGAACACGTGCAACATCTGCAGAGGGAAGGTCGATCTTATTGACGACGGGCAGAATTTCAAGGTTGTTGTCAACGGCAAGGAACGCGTTTGCCAGCGTCTGTGCTTCAACACCCTGTGTCGAGTCGACGATGAGAATGGCGCCTTCACATGCATTGAGCGAACGGGAAACCTCATAGTTGAAGTCAACATGACCGGGTGTGTCGATCAGGTTGAGGGTATAGGTTTCGCCGTCCTGGGCTTTGTAGTTGAGATGAACGGCACGTGCTTTGATCGTGATGCCGCGTTCACGCTCAATGTCCATATTATCGAGCAGCTGCTCTTCCATGTCACGCTGGGAGACGGTTTCTGTTTTTTCCAGCAGTCGGTCAGCGAGCGTGGACTTACCGTGGTCGATATGTGCGATGATACAAAAATTTCTGATATGATCCTGATTTGGCATGTTCGATATGATTCCTTCTGTATAGTTTTGCCGCGGGAACGAAAAGGTCCCGCAACGGCAGAATTGATCTGCATATATTATATAGCAAAATCGCGTGCAATACAAGATTTGCAGAGGAAATTTTACAAAAAAGTTGAATTTGATGTGTTTCACGTGAAACAAAAATCTCCCGCGCCGGACAGACACGGGAGACTTTGGAAAACCATAATTATTCTTTTGCGTTCTTCTTTTCGCCGATGGAAAGAATGGCGTTGACAACGATACCGATGATGAGTGCC
This sequence comes from Clostridia bacterium, assembly GCA_017558715.1. GTDB lineage: Bacteria > Bacillota > Clostridia > Oscillospirales > CAG-272 > RGIG3925. The sequence goes on from JAFYTT010000310.1 coordinate 27,960, forward strand.
GTTGCGATGTTGGTCAGCGTGATCGGACCGAGGTTCAGGGTCAGACCGCCGATACCGGGAACGAGGATGGATGCAACAACGAGCAGATAACGGTTGTCATTGAGATCGACCTTCTGGATCATCTTCAGACCGGAAACCGCGATGAAGCCGTACAGCGCGATGCAGATACCGCCGATGACGCAGACCGGAATGGTGTTGACGAACTGAACGAAGGGATTGAAGAAGGAGAGGACCATTGCCATGATGGCGGTGGTGCAGATGGTGTAGATGGAAGCGTTGCCGGTGATTGCGACGCATCCGACACATTCGCCGTAGGTCGTGTTCGGGCAGCCGCCGAGAACGGAACCGACGATCGTACCTACACCGTCACCCATAACGGTTTTGTCCAGACCCGGATCGGTGATGAGGTCGCGGTCGATGATGGTGGAGAGGTTCTTGTGGTCGCCGATGTGTTCAGCCAGAACGACGAAGCCGACAGGTGCGAACAGACCGATCAGGGAAACGATGGAAGCACCGTTGATGCCGGAGAAGCCTTCCTTGATCGCTTCAACGATGGTGAACTGCGGAACGTGGATGATGGAATCCATCGTGGTCAGTGCAGAATAGTTGACCAGCTGCATGGAGGGAACATCTGCAAGCATACCGATGACGGTCAGAAGGGATGCAAAGACATAGCCTGCGCCGATACCGATGATGAACGGAATGAGCTTCATCATCTTGGAGCCCTTGACTGCCGCAATGATAGTTGCGACGAAGGTAACAAGACCGGTGAGAATCGCAAAGAGGTTGTAATCGCCGACTGCCGTGTTGTTGATGTTGTTGACAGCGGAGCCGCAGAGGGAAAGACCGATGAGCGCAACGGTCGGACCGATGATGACGGGCGGGAGGAGCTTATTGACCCAAGCCGTACCGACAAACATCATGATGACGGAGATGATCGCGTAAACAAGACCTGCAATCAGAGAACCGAGGACGATACCGCCGAAGCCGTATGCACAGGCGCCGATCAGCGGGCTGATGAATGCAAAGGAAGAACCGAGGAAGACGGGAGATTTGCGGCGGGTGATGAGAATGTAGCAAAGCGTACCGACACCGGCACCGAACAGTGCTGCGGGCGGGTCCATATACAGCGCACCGCCGTTGCCGCCGTTGACGAGAGTGGGGACGAGCAGGGTCGCCGCGATGATTGCCAGCAGCTGCTGGAGTGCGAAGACGAGATTCTGCCCGAATTTGGGTTTTTCGTGGATGTCGTAAGTCAGTTTCATGAAATACCTCCAAAGATAAATTTTCTATAAATACACCGGAACAGACCTGTTCTGGTGATATTTTCAGATCAGATACACGCCGACGTCACCGTCAATGTCCTTCATATGGACATCTACGATTTCCTCATGGGATGTGGGAACATTCTTGCCGACGTAATCGGGACGGATGGGAAGCTCACGGTGTCCGCGGTCAACGAGGACAGCAAGCTGGACAGCGGCAGGTCTGCCATGGCGGAACAGCGCTTCGATGGCGGCGCGGATCGTACGTCCGGTATAGATGACATCGTCAACGAGGACAACGGTCTTTCCCTGAATGTCGACCGACAGCGGTTTGTCTTCGACCATCGGGGTGTGCGGCTGCGGAAGATCGGGACGTTCGGACAGATCGTCGCGGTACATTGTGATGTCAAGCATATCAATCGGGACATCGACCCCGTCCACGTGAAACAGATTTTCACGCAGGATATGCGCAATCGGAACTCCGCGGCGGTGAATACCGATCAGACAGATATCCTGACAACCTTTATTTTTTTCCACAATTTCGTGTGTAATACGGATCAGTGCGCGATTGACCGCGGATTCATCCATCAATGCTGTTTTGAATTGGCGTTCGCTCATGGGTGTTCCTCCGTGTTTGAAAATTGCAAAAAAAAGACCTTACCGATGTTTTATGACACGGCAAGATCGTTATACTCTGATTTCCGAGAGCAAGAAGTTCAAGGCTGTTCCGTTATCTATCTGACGTTCTTTCATCAACTCAAACGCAGCCGCGCGTCCGCGGTATCGGATCTGCCGTTTACTGTTCAGGCTCGGATGTTTTATATGAAAAAAACTTGCCGGTCTCTCTGTACCGATTTAAAGCTTCTGTTTCGCCTAATATTATACCACGGATTGTCGATTTTGTAAATACCCAAAATTCGGCAACTTCAACAATTAAACCATCAAGATTTTGTGCAATATAACGAAAATCAGAGTTTTCCGACAAGTTGTGGAAAACTCTGATCCTTTTTATTCCGGTTTTGCAATTGCTTCTGCAAATTTTGCGATATCTCCCGCGCCCATGATGATCAGCAGGTCACCGTCCAGGGCGGTATCGCAGAGATAAGTTTTCAGGGCATCCCAATCGGGTGTATAGGATGCATGGGCAATCCGGTCGGCAAGCTGCTCTGATGTGACGCCGTAGGTATTGGTTTCACGTGCAGCATAGATGTCCGCAAAGAACACCTCATCACATCCATCGAACGCTGTGACAAAATCTTCAAACAGTTCGGCAGTACGGGAGAA
>JAFYTT010000311.1 GCA_017558715.1 Clostridia bacterium
GAACGTGCGGTTGAAAAGTACAACATTCCCAAGCTGTACGAAACGATGCACGATATGTTTGCCGATCCCGATGTTGACCTCGTCCTCAACATCACCCGTCCCTACGAGCATTTTGAAGTTTCCAAGGCAGCGCTTCTCGCAGGCAAGCCCGTTTACTCCGAAAAGCCGCTCGGCGCGACATGGGAAGAGGGTCTTGAACTCGTTCGTCTGGCAGAAGAGAAGGGTCTTTGGATCGGCGGCGCGCCCGATACCTACATGGGTGCCGGCATCCAGACCTGCCGCAAGCTCATTGACGAAGGTGCCATCGGCGACATCGTCGGTGCAACAGCGTTCATGACCTGCCACGGTCACGAATCCTGGCATCCCGATCCTGAATTTTACTATAAGTTCGGCGGCGGTCCGATGATGGACATGGGTCCGTACTACGTGACCGCACTGATCAACCTGCTGGGCGGTGTCAAGCGTGTCGGCGGTATGATCTCCACACCGTTTGCGACCCGTACCTGCACCTGCAAGGAGCATGACGGCGAAATCATCACCGTTGACGTTCCCACCTCCTACTACGGTGTTATGGAATTTGAATCGGGTGCTGTCGGTTCCATTCTGACTTCGTTTGATATTTACGGCGCACATCTGCCGATCATTGAAATCTACGGCTCCAAGGGCACGCTCCGTGTTCCCGACCCCAACTGCTTCGGCGGTCCCGTTGTTCTGCACATTCCTGGCAAGGAAGACGAAGAAATCCCGCTGGCATTCGATTATCCCGAAAACTCCCGCGCACTCGGTCTTGCCGAAATGGCTTCTTCTCTGGAACAGGGTCGCCGTCCGCGCGCAAGCTGGAAGCAGACGCTCCATGTTCTCGAAGTCCTCACCGGCTTTGAACGTGCCGCAGCGCAGGGCGGTTATCTCGATCTTTCCACCAAGTATGAGCGCGAAGCACCGATGGCACAGGGTCTGCCGCACGGTGTGCTTGACTGATCTCCTTGAAAACGCTCATCATCAACGGCTCTCCGAAAAAGAACGGCGATACGCAGGCGCTGATCGATGCGTTTGTGTCGGGGCTCTCCGGGGAATACTGTGTCATTTCCAATGATGACGACATTTCTCCGTGCATCGATTGTCGGTATTGCTGGAAGCATGACGGATGCGCTGTGCGGGACGGTATGCAGGAGATATACGAATATCTTGCCGACTGCGATGCGGTCGTGCTGGCATCCCCCGTCTGGTTTTCGTCGCTGTCCGGTCCCGCACTCGACATCGGAAGCCGTTTTCAGACGTATTTTGCGCGGAAGTTCTTCCGTCATCTGTCCTCTCCGCTCAAGCCCAAGCGCGGTGTGATTCTGCTGGTCGGTGCACAGCCGGAAACGGTACACGGTCCGATTGCCAATGCAAAAACGATTCTCGGACTTGCGAACATAGCCAAGGATGACATCACGGTCGTCACCTCGATGGATACCGACCACATTCCCGCAGCTTTGGATACGGCGGCATTGAAAGCGGCAAGGTCCGCAGCACAGGCACTTTCGTCCGATTGATAAAAGACCCGGGAACCGAATCTTTCCTTTGTGCATATTCTGTAATGGAAGATGCGCATGCGTATCAAATCCGCGTGCGCATCTTTTATTTTTGAAAGAAAGCAGATGAGACATACGATGAATCGGACTGTATATCAACCGATGCGCAGCTGCGGATGCAGAAATTCGGTACCAGTACCTGTCGCACCGCAAAGCGTATCTCCGTGCAAACCGGAAGTCCAGGAGCACTGTCATCCGACTCCGGCACAGCAAACGGTGCTTGCCATGGCTTATGTCAACGTACAGACACTCGGCGAGGTATATGACCCCTGTACCGCGCTGATTGCCGGTACGCTGTTCCCGTGTCTTGACAAACCGTTCTGCGGAATGACTGTGTCGGCTTCCGCCTATCCGAATCCGCCCGCACGTACCTGCGACTGTGCTGTTCCCATGCCCGCACCCCGTGACAGACGGGACTGCGATTGCGAGAGAGGAGGCGGTCACCGTGACTGAACGTACTGCTGTGAGCTGCTGTGAACGGTACGGACGTCCGTTTGCGGCGTGGGATCTGCGGCTGTATCTCGATACGCATCCGGATGACTGTCAGGCGCTGGCGATGTTTGCACAGATGTATGCCGAGCAGGGCGGCGACTGTTATGCCTTCCGCGGGATCAAGATGTGTGACTGGGAAGACGGCATCTGGCATCACCTTGACGGACCGTGGCCGTGGGAACCTGAGGCAAACTGCAAAGTCGATGCATTATATTCCGGGAAAGGAGGCAGATGAGTCATGTGGAGTTATGAAAAACAGCTGCAGTATCCCGTACGCATCAAAAATACCAACCCGCGTCTGGCATCGGCGATCATCAGCCAGTACGGCGGTCCCGACGGAGAACTCGGCGCATCCCTGCGGTATCTGTCCCAGCGGTACTCCATGCCGTTTGACGATGCAAAGGGCGCTCTTACGGATATCGGGACCGAAGAACTCGGGCATCTCGAAATGATTGGTTCCATCGTGCATCAGCTGACGCGCGATCTGACACCCGAGCAGGCGAAGGCAGGCGGTTTTGAGGCGTATCTCGTCGATCATACGACAGGGGTATATCCGCAGGCGGCGGCAGGTTTTCCGTGGTCGGCGGGTTCCATGCAGGTAAAGGGCGATCCGATCACCGATCTGCATGAAGATATGGCTGCCGAAATGAAAGCCCGCACAACCTATGACAACATTCTGCGTATCTCGGACGATCCCGATGTCAATGATGTCATCCGTTTCCTGCGCGCAAGAGAAATCGTGCATTACCAGCGCTTCGGTGAGCTTCTGGTGCGTACGCAGGATCGGCTCAATGAAAAGAACTTCTTTGCGTTCAATCCGGCATTTGATAAAAACAAACCGATGAAGCATTAAACGATCGGGCGGCATGTCTCCTTTTGCGGAGATGTGCCGCTTTTTCGTCAATAAACGGTGATGTGTGTGTTCTTTTGCGTCCAACCCCTTGACATTATGGGGAAAACATATTATAATAATATATAGTATACATAAAATTTCACATGAAATTCAGCAAGTAAACGATTATCTGAAAAGGAGATTTTTCCAATGAAACGTACTCTCAGCCTTTGTCTCGCGGCACTTCTTCTGACCGCGTCTATGGCAGCTTGCGGCGGCAGTGATACCACACAGCCCGTCGAAACGACAGGTGCTGCTGTCGATAACACTGCGGCAGTCGAAACCGAAGAACCTGCATATGTCCCCGCGGTATCCGATATGGGCGGTCGTGAATTCCATATTCTTTCCAAGATGGAAGGCGACGAATCCGGACGCTGGACCGCAGAAGACTTCAAGATTGAAGAAGCAGACGGTGATGTTGTCAACGACGCGATTTTCAACCGCAACCAGAAGCTTGAAGAACTCTTCAACTGCGATATCGTCAACCACTTTGAAGCAATGGGCAACCTGTTCTCCTATACGCTGTACGGTACCATTTCCAAGCTGGTACAGGCAGGCGATACGACCTATGACTTTATGATGCCTCCGATTCAGGACAGCGCGAAGCTGGCGGCAGACGGTATTCTGTGGGATCTGACGATGTTCGATTCCATCAATCTCGATCAGCCGTGGTGGAACCAGGTCTTTGATGAAGCAACCAGCATCGGCGGCAAGTCCTACTATGCAAACGGCGACATCAGCCTGACCTTCATGCGTGCCGCTTATGCGATTCTGTTCTCCAAGAACGTACTTTCCAAGTATGACCTCGAAAGCCCGTACTCTCTCGTTACCGATGGCAAGTGGACCATCGATGCACTGATGGGCATGGCACGTTCCGCTGCAGAGGATATCAACGGCAACGGTTATATGGATTCCGAAGACAACATCGGTATGGCAATGCTGTACAACTCCGGTGAAGCCTTCTATGCGGCAACCGGTGTCAAGCTGGTTACCGTTGAAGACGGTAAGCTGACCTGGACGGGTGACTCTGCGAGAAGCCTTTCTGTCATGGAAAAGATCTACCAGATCTACGATGAAAAGCAGACGACCATCAACTGTGACGTCGCTTCTCTGATGTCCGGCAACTATGCAACGCTGACCAACGTCGACCGCGGTGCTACGTTCCTGTCCACTGACAAGACGCTGTTCCTGTTCGGTACGATGAACAATGTCCCGCTGATGCGTGATATGGACGGTGACTTCGGTATTCTGCCGCTTCCCAAGTTTGATGAAAATCAGGAGAGATATTACTCCTACGTTCACACCTGGTCCGCATCTGCAGCAACGATTCCGATCACGGCGCAGTATCCTGAAGAAACCGCGCTGTTCATGGAAGCCGCTGCTTATTATGCAAGCGAGATGATCACACCCGCATATTACGATGTCGCACTCAAGACCAAGTATGCGCGTGACGACGAATCCCAGAAGATGCTCGACATCATCTACGAAAACCGTTGGTGTGACCTCGGTAACCTGTACAATGTCGGTGAAGTTCTGACCGGTATGACCTCGCTCGTCACCTCCGGCAAGAACAGCTTCGCATCCATGATTGCCTCCAAGGAATCCAATATCGAATCCACGCTGGAAGCGATCAACGAAGCATTCCTCGAAAACGAATAATTTCCGGGGCAGTACCGCCTGCGCTTCTGCGATGACAGCGCCGTGCGGTACTGCCTTCAACGCACTGTCCATCGGAGTAAAACAATATGATGAAATTACAAGGTGAACGAATTGATCTTGCAATGCTGACAAGAGAAGACTGCAGAGCATTGTGGGAGAATTTTGAATATGATTTTTCCTGTCCTGCGGAGGAATTTCGCATCGGACATGCGCCGGAAAAGGCAGACGGCTGGTATGACGAAATCCAGCGTCTGCAAGGGGAGCAGAACGTCAGACTCGGGATTTTCCTGCATGACGGTACGGTCATCGGTGATGTGGCACTGCAGGACATCGACCGCGTCAATCGCTGCTGCTCGATCGGCATGGGCATGGCAAAACTCGAACACCGCGGATGCGGCTACGGGCAGGAAGCGGTAAATCTGATGCTTGCTTACGGCTTTGACCATCTCGGCATGGAGCGCATTACCGCAAATACGCTGGATATCAATCTCGGCGCACAGAAGTCACTCGAAAAGTGCGGCTTTGTCCTTGAGGGCAGAGAACGGCGTGCGGTATATCTCGGAGGGGTCATGCATGATCGGCTGAATTATGCCATCCTGCGCGAGGAGTTTTCGGAACGCCGTGCGGCAAAGGAGCACAAATATTTGAAAGAAGTGCTTGCTGAGCGCGATTATCTGCCGATTACAACGCATATGGACGGTACAGCCGTGACGCGGGAACGCTGGCAGGAGCGCAGAGCAGAAATGCGCCGTCTTCTGCAGGAGTATTCTTACGGTGTCACACCCGATGTGCCTGTGTCGGTGACGGGGGCGGTCGTTCATACGGAAAATACCCACTTCGGCGGTAAGGTCCGTATTGAAACCGTGGACATTTCCTTTACAACGGCGCGGGGAACGATGACATTCCCGATTACGCTGTTTGTGCCAAAAACAGTGGAAAAACCGCCGGTCTTTCTGCACCTTGCGTTCCGTGCGTATCCCGACCGCTATATTCCGGCGGAAGAAATTACGGATGCGGGCTATGCGCTTGCTGTAGTTGTCTACAAGGATCTGGTCAACGACAATCTGCGCGGAGACTATTCCGATGGCATTGCGGCGCATTTCGGGACGACAATCGACCGTGCTCCGACCGAATGGGGTAAGATTGGCATGTGGGCATACGGCGCGTCCCGTGTGATGGACTATTTCTGCGCGGAACGTGACGATCTGGATACCGAACACGTTGCGGTCATCGGACATTCCCGCCTTGGAAAAACGGCACTTTGGTGCGGTGCGCTCGATGAACGCTTCGCTGCTGTCATTTCCAATAACTCCGGCTACGGCGGTGCCGCATCGTCCAAGCACGGTGCGGGAGAACGCGTACGAGACTTTCTGCGCGTCGGCAGCTGGGACTGGTACTGCGAGAACTTCAAGCAGTTTACCGACGATCTGGAAGATGAAAAGCCGTATGACCAGAGCTTTCTGCTTGCCATGATTGCGCCGCGTCTGCTGTGTGTCGGCTCGGCGGAAACGGACCGCGGCGCTGACCCGACATCCGAATTTCTGACATCCCTGCATGCCTCCTCTGCATGGGAGCTGCTTGGTGTCCGGGGACTGATTTGTCCCGATCGGATGCCGGTGCCGGGAGATCATTTTACCGAGGGCAATATCGGCTATCATCTGCGCGGGTTCGGACATGCACTGTCGCGTGAGGACTGGTGCGCGTATATTCGTTATCTTGACATGAAATGGAGAAGAAAATCATAATGAAAAACTATACCTTACAGAAAACCTGTGACGTGCTCGCGTCGTATGATGTTGTTGTTGTCGGCGGCGGTACTGCAGGTGTCATTGCGGCAATCGCGGCGGCAAACGAAGGTGCATCCGTTGCTTTGATCGAGCAGTTCGGCGCACTCGGCGGCTCCTCGACCGGTGCACTTGTCACCCCGACCATGAACACGCATGTGGAAGGCGTTCCGATGAACTCCTATATCGTGGCGGAGCTTGACCGTCTTGCCCTGGCACGCGGTGCGATGAGCATGCGCGGGGTATCCCGTTACTATGACCCGATTCTGCTTCCTGTTATTCTGGAAGAAATGGCGGTCGGTGCGGGTGTTTCCCTGTATCTGTATACCGATCTTGTCGATGTTGTCAAGGAAGGCAAAACCATTGTCGGTGTCTTTGTTTCCGATAAGTCCGGCATGCATGTCATTGAAGGCAAGCAGTTTATCGACTGTACGGGTGACGGTGATCTGTCTGTCATGGCAGGCGCGGCATACACCAAGGGTAATCCGAAGACCGGCAAAAACCAGCCGATCTCCCTTCGCTACATGGTTTCCGGCGTTGATATGCAGGCGTTCCACGAGACTGCGCCCGATTCTGTTTCTCTGTGGGACGGATGCTGTTATGCGGCATGTACGACACAGGACCCGCGTACCTCGGTCGAACGCATTATGGCTGAAGCACGCGATAACGGTGACCTGATTCCCGAGGATCTTGCATACTGGCAGGTATTCACCTTGCCGAGCCGTCCCGATACGCTCGCTTGCAACTGTCCCGAAATCTTTGACCGCGTGGACGGCACATCTGCGGCTGACCTGACCAATGCGCAGATTTCCGGCAAGCAGTCCGCCATGCGTCAGCTTGCGTTCTATAAAAAGTATTTCAAGGGATTTGAAAACGCATACATTTCCGGCTTTGCGTCCATGGTCGGTATCCGCGAATCGAGAGAAATTGCGACTGACCGTATTCTGACCATTGCAGAAGCAAAGCGCTATGCCAAGTTTGACGATGCGGTCGCACAGACCAACTATCCCGTCGACATCCATGGCTTCGGCGATGAATATACCAATGAACATGTCGATGGCATCGAAAACGAAAAGCCGTACTTTGAAATCCCGTTCGGCTCGATCGTTGTCCGAGATGTTGACAACCTGTTTGTTGCGGGACGCTGTATCGGCTGTGATTTCTTTGTCCAGGCGGCGATTCGTATCATTCCGACCGTCCGTGCAACGGGTGAGGCGGCAGGGATCGCGGCAGCACTCTGCGCAAAGGAAGGAATCAATGCGCATGAGATCGACGGTGTCCGAGTCCACAATACAATGGTGGCGCGCGGCGCGGAATTTGATGTGCGCTGATGCGGTTGGCTCGGTTTTGACAGTTCCTTTTTATCCTGTGTATCTTCCACAAAAGGTACACAGGATTTTTGTTGATATCAACGAAATTGCGGCGGCTGTTGGAGAATTAACGGAAATGCGCTGTTTCTTTTGCGGAACATGTGTTATAATGGTGACAGTAACGATGAATGGAGAGGCATGCAATGTATAGAAACCGCACAATGTCAAAACGCTTTTTGATCTGTTTTCTTCTGTTGACGGTCATCTTCCTCGCTGCCTGCGAGCAGAAACCGGAATACCGCAAAGAGATCGCGCCATGGCAGCCGACAACCATCGAGGGTGGCATCACCGTGGTGTCCTCCCCGCATCTGTATACGAAAAATCAGATGGAAAACCCGGGCAAGTATTTTCTCGGTTCCTCAATCGAATCACAGATCAGCTTTCGCGGCGGTAATCTGATCATTGCCACCGGCAACTTCCAAGCCACCGGTCAATCCGGGATAACCCTTCTGGAATACGGTGCGGACGGAACACTACGCTCGGAAACAGCGGTACCGGATTTGGATGACAAAATGGCACGTGTCATCGATGTGTATGCCACATCCGACGGCAGATTTGTCTATTACTGCCTTTGCGCAAATCAGTACGATACCTTCCTTCGGATTGCCGATGCCAACGGGACCGTTTTGTATGAGATCGATTTGCCGAAGCAGGAGGTAGACTGCTTCGCGGCTGCAACGTCAGGGCTCATGGGAATGCACGTCAGTGAGCAGGAGAACGGGGAACTGCGGATTTTTGTCAATGCGTGGTATGAGGCGTATTACTTTGATGAAACGCTGTCACTTTTGCAGTCGGTATCTCTGCCCACCGAATATGAAAATATCCACATGGAGTCGGATGGTGTTTATGTGATCGGACAGGAAATGCCGGGTATCGGGCGGGTCGATATGAATGTCGGTACCTTTGAAGCCTTTGATCACGAGGATTTGCCGATTCCGCCGAGCATGATATACGGTTCCAAAATCCATTACAGCGCAGAGGGTAAGATGTACTGCGCATATGAAAAAGTGCTGTATCGCTGTGACGGCGACGGTACGATCACTGAGATCATGCGTTGGGTGGAGGGCAGCGAAACCGGAAACGGCATCCTTTGGATCATGAACGATACGTCGGTCTACTATCTTCCGAATCCGACAATCATCAGTGAGCCAACCATGGTGCGGCTGGATATCCGTGAAAACGATTTGCTTGAGGATCGGCAGGTACTGATTCTGGCAAACCTTTGCTCCGGGGAAAATCCGTGGCTGGCGGAAATGATTGGGCAGTTCAATGCACAGTCCACGGATTATTTTGTTCATCTGAAGCAGTATGGCAGGGACGGCGACAATGCGCTGAAAGAAGACATCCTGTCGGGGAATATTCCGGATCTTGTGACCTCTCAATTTTGGTTTGATCTGACAACCTATTTTGATAAAGGCATCTTTCTTGATCTTTCACAGGAATACGGCGATATGCTGCTGTCCGGCGTGACACAGTCGTTTCTGCACAAAGGAGCACTTTATAATATGCCGCTGTCATTTTATCTGGACACGTTTGTGTCCTTGTCGGAAACACAGAATGAACCGTTGACATGGGAGCGAATCTATGCATTGGAGGACAGCTTACAGGATGGAGAAGTACTGCATAACAGCTACAGTGCTACCTACAATATCGGTGATCATATCGCGTCATCGTTTTATGATGCGGATGCCAAAACCGCTTCCTTTGATTCCGATGCATACCGCCGCCGCGTGGAATTTATGAAGCGATTTTCATCGGAGAACATGAACACAGCGTACGGTGATATCAGCTGTGCCGATATCACCGGAAATCGCTATGTTTTAAGTGCACCTTATATTCTGGATGGACTGGATTGTGGCGCGGTGAAGCTGATGGGGATGCCGATTCGCAAGATCGAAGCATTTTCCGCACTCAAGCTGCTGTTCGGAGAACGGGAATATACCATCTGCGGTTATCCGTCGGATGATGGTATCGGTGCTCATGTTGTGGGGACGCATTTTCTGTCCATCGCGGCAGACAGCGACTATATGGCAGGGTGTGCCGCATTTGCCGAATATCTTCTTTCTGACGATGCGCAGTGTCACGATGCCGTTTTGGCGATGTCTTTGCCGGTAACAAGGTCCGCCATGTCCCGTGCCATCGATGCACATCGGTATTTTTACTACGGAGATACGGTATTTCAGGCGGAGCAGTCATCCATGATCGGCGGACACGTATCTGTGAATCTCAATCTTTCCGCCAACGCACACACCGCCGAGTACGATGCACGGCGAGCGGAAACTGCCGCTGCCGTTATCGAGATTACCGATGACGACAAAGCGGAAATCATGCACTTTTTTGAGAACTTCCGCACAGAAAACACCGATGAAACGATTGCAAAAATCGTCAAAGAGGAGTTGTCTGCATGGGAGAGCGGCGCAAAATCACTGGACGAGGTATCAAAGCTGATTCAGTCCCGTGCCTGGATTTACTTAAATGAATAATCCCGATGACACCGTCTCGGTCGGCTTTTGGCGACTGCGGCGGTGCTTTTTTGTTTTTTTCGGTATTCCTGTGAAATGTTTGTGAAATGTTTCAAAATTTTTGCAAAAAAAACGAATTGACAATCCCGTCGGTTTGGAGTATAATATTATGGTAAGCACAGAAATCCTGTGCCAAAATCAAAATGAAAAGCAGAGGTGAACACCATGGACAGCGGCAGTCGAAGTACCCCCGGCGGGCGATGGCGGAATTTGTATGAATACCGGCGGCAGGCTCTGTCTGTCCGGTTTGCCATGTGATACCTGCCATTTCTCGTTTTCGGGACTCCTCCGGCTATTTTCCCCTTATTACATTGCAAAGGAGCCGAATTATGAACGAAGAACTGGAACTGATCTTTGAAGAGATCAAAGCCCTGCTTGCCGAGCGCAAGTATGCACAGCTGTATGCCCGCGTCAAGACGCTTCAGCCGGCGGACATCGCGCTGTTATTTGAAGAGATCCCAATGGAGGATGTCATTCTGACCTTCCGCCTGCTTCCCAAGGATACGGCGGCGGATACCTTTGTCGAGCTCGAAGCCGACCGTCAGATGCTTCTGATTTCTGCGTTTTCCGACGCCGAACTGAAGGCCGTGCTTGACGAGCTGTATCTGGACGATACGGTTGACATCATTGAAGAGATGCCGGCAAATGTCGTGCGGCGTATTATTCGTTATTCCACGCCGGAAATGCGCCAGAGCATCAATGAAGTCCTCAATTTCCCGGCGGATTCCGCGGGCAGCATTATGACCATTGAATATGTTGACCTGAAGGCGGAAATGACGCTGGATGAGGCGTTTGACCATATCCGTGCGACCGGTTGGGACAAGGAAACCATTTATACCTGTTACGTCATCAATGCGGATCGTCATCTGGAAGGCGTTGTCACGGTACAGCAGATGCTGCTGTGTGACCGCGCGAGTACGATCGGCGAGATCATGGACCGCAATGTCATCTCCTGCAAAACGGGAGACGATAAGGTTGAAGTTGCACAGACGTTGAACAAGTATGACTTCCTGGCACTTCCTGTTGTCGACAATGAGGAACGGCTTGTCGGTATCGTCACCATCGACGACGCGATTGACGTCCTGACCGATGAAGCGACGGAAGACATGGAAATCATGGCTGCAATTACGCCAATTGAGAAGACCTATCTGCGCACCGGCATTTTTGAGACATGGAAGCAGCGTATTCCGTGGCTGCTGCTCCTGATGCTGTCGTCCACTTTTACGCAGAAGATCATCACGGCGGCGGAAGATGCGCTGTCGGCATGTGTTGCGCTGACGGCATTCATTCCGATGCTGATGGGTACGGGCGGTAATGCCGGCGGACAGGTTTCCGTTACGGTCATCCGCGGTCTGTCGCTGGATGAGATTGATTTCGGTGACTGGCTCCGTGTGCTGTGGAAGGAATTGCGCGTTTCCCTGCTCTGCGGTGCAACGCTGGCAGTGGCAAACTTTGCCAAGCTGCTGTTCATTGACCGTGTGACCATGGATGTGGCGCTGGTTGTCTGTATCACGCTGGTTGTGGTCGTGCTGTTTGCCAAGGTGGTCGGCTGTCTTCTGCCGATCGCCGCAAAGCGCATTCGTCTTGACCCTGCGGTCATGGCAAGTCCTTTTATCACCACGATCGTTGACGCGCTGGCTCTGCTGACCTATTTCCGTATTGCGTCTATGATGCTCGGAATCTGAACTTTATAGAAATGAGAAATCCCGTCGGGAAAGGTTTTGCCTTTCTGACGGGATTGTTTGTTTCTTATTCTGTATAATTTTTGTATGCATCCAGCAGTGCATTGACCACTTCGGGATTGTCAATTTCCTCGGCCAGCTCTTCAATATTTTCGATGTTTTCGATCTGCGCGATGATTTCGTCGATGTTTTCCATCGTTTCAAGCTCACGGACAAGCGCATCCACATCTTCGATATCGTCAAGCTGCGAAACAAATTCCTCGATGTTTTCGATTTCACCGATCTGACTGACGACATTCGCGATATCGCCGACGCTGTCAACAATTTCAGAAATATTGCCAAGCTCGCCGATACTGCCGACAAGTCCTGCAATTTCTTCAATGCCGCCGAATTCTTCGACCAAGCCGGGAATATCTTCGGCGATGCTGATGATATCCTCAATATTCTCCACCGGCACACCGAGTTCCTGACTGACCATGCCGGGCAGCGCCTGCAGGAAAATGACCGTGACAAGCACCAGAATGACAGAAAGAACCAGACCGATGACAGCCCAGATCAATTTGCCGCGTGCATAGTGTTTGAGATTGCGGTTTTTCGGTGCGAAGGAGAAAATGAGACAGCAGATGAAACCGATCAGCGGCAAAGCGAATAAAAATTCCAGACCGAAGAATGCGCCTGTACCGACGACGGGATCGGTTTGCGCGGGAAGCGGTGCGTATACGGGTGCTGAGACGTGAGATGTCTGTTCAGCGGTTGTTTCGATTTCCGGGGTATTGTTTTCCATCGTTGATTCCTCCATGAAAATCAAGTCATGATAACGGGAACAATCTCGTCTCCGTCAAAGGTCATGCGGTCGATGCAGAGCATACGGTGTCCGGCTTCCAGATCTCCGATGATGCGGCGGTGATACACAATCAGCCAGTCATCTTCCGTACCCTCGACATGCAGATAGCCGTGATGACCGGGACCGTTGGCAATCTCCGAGGAGGAAAGAACGGTTTTGCCTGTTTTGCAGATGTCGGTCGGGGAGAGGGAATGGCTTGATGCGACGTGATAGGTACCGTTTGTCCAGCCGCCCTCCGACCACATAAAGTGATAGACGCCGTTTCGTTTCATCATGCACGGTCCTTCAACGTAGCCGTCGGGTGTGATGGATTTGAAGATTTCGCCGTCCTCAAACGGAACAAAGCCGTCCATCGTTTCATTCATGACAGCCATGTTGCAGTGTCCCCAGCCACCGTAATAGAGGTAAATGGTGCCGTCGTCATCCTTGAACAGATGCGCGTCAATCGGCTGTGCGCCGTAGATGATCTTTCCAATCAGCGAGGTACCGATCAGATTGCGAAACGGACCGGCAGGGGAATCGGAGACGGCAATTTCCAGACCGCCGCCCTCGTCGTCCTCATGGATGTCGTTGGTCGCAAACATCAGGTAGTATTTGCCGTTTTTCTCAATGATGGTCGGTGCCCAGACCGCGCGATGAACGTAAGGGTAGCCGGACATATCGATGATGCCCTCGTGCTTTTCCCAGTGAATCAGGTCGGCGGAAGAAAAGGCATCAATGTTCATCTGATCCTCATATTTGGTGAATGAACGGGTGACGTAGATATAGTATTTGCCTTCATAAAAGCGTGCTTCGGGGTCGGCGTACCAGCCCTGTACAATGGGATTCATAAAACTTCTCCTTTTTTGAAACGATCGAAATGCTCTTTTGCATATCGATACAGCGTTGGTGTGATGCCCGGATATGTCAGCATTTCATCGGGTGGAAGTGTATCAAAGGTGCGTACCTCTGCCATCTCGCTTTCGGGAATATCGCCGAGGCTTCGGATGTGCGCAAGGAAGACCATACCGTCTGCATGTCCATGCTCGTCTCCCGCACGATAATCGAATGCTGCGTCGATGTCAAATTCGAGCGCGCCCGATTCCTCGTACAGCTCTCGTTTTGCGGCATCAAGCGGTGTTTCGCCGGGCTCGATGTGTCCGCCCTGTGTTTCCCATGTGGTCCGATCGCGGTGACGGCTGAACAGCAGCTTTCCGCCTGTATGTGATAAGACAACGACATATTTGTAGGTGCCCAGTGTTCCGAGCGGATACGGCTGACAGATCATGCTGACACACTCCTTTCTCTGCTTTTCATTATAGCACACATCGGTACAAAAAGCAAGACGATATCCAAAGAATTGCACGCAATGGATTGCGTGATACTTTGCGTAATGGTGTTGACAATCGGCGCATTTTCTGTTATAATGAACATCAGCAGAACTGTCGTTCTTGCGGTTGGGAGGTGTCACAGTGGCCGGTACAAAGTATTCTGAATCGTACCGTATGATCATGGAAGCGGTGCGAAAAAAGACGGCGGAAATTCCGCTTTTGACCGAGGAAACGGAAGATATGCTGAAGCGGGAAAAGCATCAGGCGTGCTTTTTTACGGGACACCGCGACATTGTCGGTGTCGATGCCGAGGACACAGAGCGTCTGCAGGAAACTATGCGCGGATGGCTCGACCGTCAGGTAGAATCGATGGTATATCAGGGATTTTCTGCATTTTTGTGCGGCGGTGCGCGCGGTTTTGATCTGCTTGCCGCGGCGGCTGTTCTGCATGCAAAGCAGACCTATCATCCCTCCCTGCGGTTGATTCTGCTTCTGCCGTGCAGAGAACAGACCCGAGGATGGAATGAGCGCGATCTGGCATTGCATCTGGCTGTTTTACAGCGTGCCGAGGCGTATTATTTGCAGCAGGACTATGACCGCAGCTGCATGCACCGCAGAAATCGACTCCTGGTCGACTGTGCGATCACCGGCGTTGCCTATTATGATGAAAAGAAAGAGCGAAGCGGAACGGGAATGACGGTGCGGTATGCCGCGGGATGCGGTGTACCGATGGTGTTTCTGCCGTTTGGAGAATCCGGGACATGAAGAAACGAGCGGTTTATGCAGCAGGAGCCTGTATTTTGCTTGCGGCGGAAATTCTGATCGCATTGTTTGTCAGAGACAGCTTTGTTCGTCCCTATGGCGGCGACATTCTGGTCACGGTATTGCTGTGCTGTCTTCTGCGTGCGTTTTTCCTGTTTGGGATTCCGTATCTTCCGCTCGGGGTGTTTCTGTTTGCTGCGGCGGTGGAGTTTGCACAGGCACTCGGGATTGCCTCGCTGATCCCCCATAGCTGGACGGCGGTACGGATCATCGTCGGCAGTTCGTTTTCGGTATGGGATCTTGTCTGTTATGCGGTCGGCTGTGTCCTGTTTTGGGGCGCGGAACGGTTAATATTGCGGTCGAAAACCGAAAAAATTCAGAAAGACTCTTGACAAATACGCCGAATGGTGTTATAATCAAAATAATCATATGGGAAATTCTGATTGAAAGGAGACGGGTCATGAATGTTTCTGCTGCAATGATGATGACCGGAATGCGCATGTGTGCCATGTGCACTTGTGTTATGCAGATTTTTATGACCGGCGCTCCGGAAAAGAATACCGCCGCATAAGTCAGTTGCGGTCCGTTTTCAGAGAAACAAGGGGGCTTTGGTCGGAACACCGGAGTCCTCTCTTTTGTTTTTCTGCGGTATGCTGCGATGCAATATACCGATATCCTGTATGGGACGCTGTATCCAAATTTTTATATTATAAAAGGAGAAAAAAACCATGAAAAAGTTTCTCGCTCTGATCCTTTGCGCACTGATGGCTCTGTCCTTCACCGCATGCTCCTCCGGCGGTCTTGAAATCGCTGTCCCCAACGATACCACCAATGAAGCACGTGCTCTGCTCTTGCTCGAAGCAAACGGCATCATCAAGCTCAAGGAAGGCGCCGGCATCACCGCTACCATCATGGACATCGCTGAAAACCCCAAGAACATCACCTTCAAGGAAGTCGAAGCTGCACAGATTCCCAACATCCTTAAGGACGTTGACTATGCGGTCATCAACTCCAACTACGCCATTGAAGCAGGTCTGGACCCCATGTCCCAGTCTCTGACCATCGAAGGCTCCTACTCCGCATACGCAAACATCGTTGCAGTTAAGGAAGGCAACGAAAACACCCCCAAGATCAAGGCGCTTGTTGCGGCTCTGTCCTCTCAGAAGGTTGCTGACTTCATCACCGCTACATACAAGGGTGCTGTTGTTTCCACCGTTGATGCTCCCACCGACGGCTTTGATGCTTCCGTTGACTATGCGGCACTCGCAGGTCAGACCATCACCGTTGCGGCTTCTCCCGCTCCTCACGCAGAAATCCTTGCAGTTGCAAAGGAAATCCTCGCTGAAAAGAACGTGACCCTCGAAGTTATTGAATTCACCGACTATGTCCAGCCCAACAACGTTGTTGAAAGCGGCGAAATCGATGCAAACTACTTCCAGCACACCCCGTACCTCGATGACTTCAACGCTCAGAACGGTACGCACATCGTTTCCGCAGCTGCGATCCACGTTGAACCCATGGGTCTGTACGGCGGCAAGCAGTCCAGCCTCGACGCTCTTAAGTAATCAGAATCTCTGACAGTTCCATGATCGAACTTCGTAATATCACAAAAACATTTACAACCGGTGCCGACGACGGTACACTTACCACGTTTGACGCGCTGAAGCAGGTATCTCTGACGGTGAACGATGGGGATATCTACGGCATCATCGGTATGTCCGGCGCCGGTAAATCCACACTTGTCCGCTGTATCAACATGCTTGAGCGTCCGACCGAGGGTCAGGTGCTCATCGACGGTGTTGATGTCGGTGCGCTCAAACCGAAAGAGCTTCGTGAAGTACGCCGCGACGTGACGATGATCTTCCAGGGCTTCAATCTGCTGATGCAGAGAACCTGTCTTGCCAACATCACGTTCCCGCTGGAGCTGTCCGGCATGAAGCGCTCCGAGGCAAAGCAGAAGGCGAAAGAGCTTCTGGAAACGGTTGGTCTGCCGGATAAAGCGAATGCATATCCCGCACAGCTGTCCGGCGGTCAGCAGCAGCGTATTGCCATTGCGCGCGCGCTGGCGACCAATCCGAAGGTCCTGCTCTGCGACGAGGCGACAAGTGCGCTTGACCCCAACACCACACATGCGATTCTCGAGCTGATCCGCAAGATCAACCGCGAGCTTGGCATTACGGTCATCATCATTACACACCAGATGTCGGTTGTTGAGGAGGTCTGCAGCCACGTAGCGATCCTCGACGAAGGCCGCGTTGTGGAAATGGGAGAAGTGGCAGAGGTTTTTGCCAATCCCAAGTCCGATGCCGCAAAGCGTCTGGTCTATCCCGATGCAAATAAGGAATCCGGCGACGAAGCGGAGAAATCTGCGGGTATCGCGGCGGCGGCACGTTCCGGTGAACACGTTCTGCGTGTCGTATTCAACGGCTCTCACACAACGGATAAGCCGTTTATTACACAGATGGCGATCGATACCGGCATTGCCGTGAACATTCTTTACGCATCGACGCGGTGTCTTGGCGACCGTGTCTTCGGCGACATGCTGCTCGGTATTCCCGATGACAAAAACAGCCTTGAAACCGTGCTTGCTTATTTTGCAAAGGATACGGATATCATCATTGAAGAAGTAACGAAGGAGGGAGACCATGCTTGACCGTATGTTTACCTCCGAGGCGCTGGAAGAAGCGCTGTGGATTCTGAAAAACGAATTTCCGATGGCGATCTGGGAGACGATGTATGTCACCGTTCTTGCAACGCTGTTTGCGATTGTACTCGGACTGCCGCTCGGTGTTCTGCTGGTCGCAGGTGAGAAGAACGGCGTTTTGCCGCTTCCCGCACCGGTTATGAGTGTTCTGAACGTGGTCATCAACCTGCTTCGTTCAGTCCCGTTCCTGATTCTGATGATCCTTGTTTTCCCGCTGACACGACTGATTGTCGGTACGTCGGTCGGTACGGTGGCATCCATTGTGCCGCTGGTCATCGCCGCGTTTCCGTTTGTCGCGCGTCTGGTCGAATCCAGCCTGCGTGAAGTCAACCCCAATATTATCGAAGCCGCGCAGAGCATGGGTGCATCGCCGATGCAGATCATCTGTAAGGTCATGCTTCCCGAAAGTGTTCCGTCCCTGATTTCCAATGCGACCATCGCGATTACGACCATCCTCGGTTATTCCGCAATGTCCGGTATCATCGGCGGCGGCGGCCTCGGTCAGATCGCAATCAACTATGGTTATTACCGTTACCGGTATCTGGTCATGCTGATCGCGGTTGTGCTGCTGATCGTCATTGTTCAGGTCTTCCAGACGGTCGGTACGACGCTGGCTGTCAAGTCAGATAAGAGAATCAAAAAGAAATAATCCGATTACCGCTTTGTATGGTTTTCCGTACAGAGCGGTATTTTTATCTGAATTTGCGGATAAATTCGGAATACCTCTTGCAATTTCCGTAAATATGCGGTAAAATAAACATAATAACAACGATTCTGCAAGTCTGAATTTTGCATAGAAATCTTCTGCGACAGAAAGGATTTACGACCATGAAATTTCAATTTCTCGGAACTGCGGCAGCGGAAGGCATTCCCGCACTTTGGTGCCGTTGTGATGCATGCCGCCGCTCGCGCGAAATGGGCGGACGCGCGATTCGTACCCGTTCCCAGGCGATTATTGACGATACGCTTCTGATTGATTTTCCCTGTGATACCTACAAGCATTTTCTGGACAACCGTCTCGATCTGACGAACGTACAGTGGTGCTTTGTTACACACAGCCATTCCGATCATCTGTATGCGACCGATTTTGCGTGTCTGAATCCGGGATTTTCGCACGTGCAGGACGGATATCATCTGACTCTTTACGGCTCGGACAAGGTTGGTGAAAAGCTGGCATCCGTGATGGGTGGTCTTGAGAAAAACGGTCTTGCATCGTTTACCGAGATGAAAGCGTTTGATTCGGTGACGGTCGGACGGTATACCGTGACGGCGCTTCCTGCCATTCACGATGTCAATGCAGGTCCTCTGTTCTACATGATCTCCGACGGAGAGAAGACTGTACTGTACGGACACGATACACACTATTTCCATGAGGATGTCTGGGCGTATTTCAAGGAAAAGAGCGTGCATTTTGATATGGTGTCGCTTGACTGCACCAACGCCTGTCTGCCGCTGACCTATGTCGGTCACATGGGACTTGCGGAAAACGCACAGGTACGCCGGCGGATGCTGGATGAGGGCTATGCAGATGAGAACACGCGCTTTGTATGCAACCATTATTCGCACAACGGCATTTCTGTTGTGTATGACGATTTTGTTCCCGTTGCGGGCAAGGAAGGCTTCCTTGTATCCTATGACGGTATGATCATGGAGATTTGACGATGAAAGAATTGCAGATTATCAAAACGGAGTTTCACATCGGTCTGGATGCTCCCGTCCGTCTGCTTCATGTGACCGACTCGCATATCTGTCTTGCAAACGAAGCGGATGCGGCATACGATCCCGAACTGATCGATCACGCAAAACAGCGCGGCGATGCATTTGGAGGAGAAGCACAGGTTGAATCCTACTTTGAGCAGGCGATGGATTATGCACGCAGAGAAGGCATTCCGATGCTGCATACAGGTGACCTTTATGACTGTATGACGGAAGCGAATTTTGCGTATATGGAAAAAGCACTTGCTTCGGTTGATTCCATTTACGCGGCAGGCAATCACGATTTCTGCCATTTTGTCGGACGTGCCATTGAGGATTATCAGTACAAGTGGGAAAATCTGCGCCGTGTCCAGCCGCACGTCAAACAGAATCTGTACTTTGATTCCCGTATCATCGGCGGTGTCAACATTGTTACACTCGATGACGGCTACTACCTGTTCAATAAGGGTCAGGAGGAAATGCTCCGGGCGGAAGCGGCGAAGGGGTATCCGATTGTGCTTTGTATGCATGTGCCGCTGTACACGCCGAAGCTGGCGGAATTGATTCTGGAACACAATCCGTGTGCATACGTCACCGGCGCGCCGCGTGAGATGTATACCAAATATCCCAACGACCGCAGACTGCAGCAGAATCCTGACCGCGCAACGCTGGAAATGATCGAATATATCAAGTCCGAGCCGATGATCCGTCTGATCGTTGCCGGACATGTTCATCGCAACTTTGAGGAGCCGCTTGACAACGGTGTGATGCAGATCTGCACGGAGGGCGGCTATCACGGCTATGCGAGAGAACTGATTCTGACCTGACGGAAGGAGAACGGCTATGAAATTGGAACCTGTCTTCCTCGGTACCGGCGCTGCCGAGATGTATCCCAATCCCTTCTGCGGATGTGAAACGTGTGAACGTGCGCGCAGAAATCGCGAAACCCGTCTGCGTGCGGCGTTTCTGCTCGATGAAACCATGATGGTGGACTTCGGTCCCGATGTGTGCGCCGCATCCCAGCATTATGGTGTACCGCTGTATGACGTGGAGCATGTGCTTGTCACGCATACGCATGAAGACCATTTCAATATGGCGACATTCTCGATTCTGACGATGACGAATATGAAAAAGAAGCCAATGAACTTCTATCTGTCCTCAGCCGGTCTTGCATGGGTGGAACATGTCATAGAACTGGAAAAAGGCACATCGGGAACCTTCGGACAAATGCTGTCGTCGCTGTTGTCGCAGGGTAAGATCGCCTTTCATGCGCTGGAGCCGTATAAAACTTATGAGATCGGCGAAAAGAAGATCACACCGCTGAAAACGATCCATCGCGGATTCGGTGAAGGTGAGACGGCGCAGAACTATCTGATCGAATGGGAGCGCGGTGTGTGGCTGTATGCCGCAGATACGAGCCTGTACGGGGAAGAGAATCTGGAATTTCTCCGTGTGTGGGCTGACAAACATGGCGCATTGGATACCTTTATTGTGGAAGGAACCTTTGGCTCCAACAAGCTGC
This sequence comes from Clostridia bacterium, assembly GCA_017558715.1. Classification (GTDB taxonomy): domain Bacteria; phylum Bacillota; class Clostridia; order Oscillospirales; family CAG-272; genus RGIG3925. Next base: position 20,813 of record JAFYTT010000311.1, read on the forward strand.
CGAAGAATTCCGGTCACATGGATGCATATCAGCTGGTACAGCAGATGGCGGATCTTCGCCGCGTTTCGGCACTCGACCGTCATACAAGAGTCTTTATTACGCATATCAATCAGGTACAGCATTTTTCGCATGCGGAATATCAGAACTTTTTACAGCTGCATGCGGACTGCAATATCATAGTGGCGCACGACGGTATGCGAATCTGAATGGAAACAAAATCTGAATTATATACAAGGAGAACTCGTATGAAAACCAATCTCAAAAGAATAACATCGGGTTTACTGGCGCTTCTGGCAATGTTCTCTCTTGCTGCCTGCAGCGGTGACGGCGGTACTGCAAAAACAACGGAAGCTGCCGGCGGTGAAACAACAGCGGCGGTAACGGAGTCCGCAGAACCCAAGTTCATTGACAGCCTCGGTGAATATGATTTCGGCGGTACGGATTACAACATGCTGATCCGCGAATGGAAGGTCAAGGACCTGTTTGTCGAAGAAGCCATCGGCGAAGTGTACAACGATGCGGTATTTGCACGTAATGCAAGCATTGAAGAGCGCTTCAACATCAATTTCACGATGCAGACGCTGCCCGAGGAAGGCGCAACATGGAACAAGGCACTCGGTGCATCGGTCATGGCAAATGACGGTGCTTATGATGTTGTCATGCCTGACTACTGGTGGGGCTGTGAAACCGGCGGTTATTTCCTGAATATGCTCGATTATGAGGACATCATGGACTTTGAAAAGCCGTGGTGGACACAGGGCTGGAACGACAATGCGGAAATCTATGATCAGATGTATTCTGCAGTCGGTGCGCTCTGTACGGATATTTATTCCAATACCCTCGCGATGTTCTTCTCCAAGACGATCATCAACGCGCTGGAGATGGAAAGCCCCTATGATCTCGTGCGCAATCGCAAGTGGACCATGGAGAAGATGAAGGAAATGTCTGCACAGTCTTCCGCGGACCTTAACGGTGACGGCGTCCTTGATCTGTCGACCGACCAGTACGGTCTGTATTTTGATCTGCAGGCAGGACGTGCGCTGTTCCCGTCCTTCGGCTGGGAAACCTCTACCAAGCAGGCGGACGGTTCCTATGCGTATGAATTCTTCAACGAAGATTTCGTCAAGCTGTGCGAAGACATTTATGAAATCATCTGGAATATGGAATCGGTCAGCTACAAGGGTGAGAATGCATACAATGCGTTCAAGAACGATCGTCTTCTGTTCTTGGCTCAGGGTATCGGCGTTTCCTCCAACCTGCGTGATATGGAATCCGACTTTGGTATCATTCCGTATCCGCTGAGAGATGAAAATCAGGAAGATTATATTTCTTATAATTTCGGTACATTCTATCTTGCAATTCCCAAGTCTGCATCCAATCCCGAAATGTCCGCGGTTGTTCTGGAAGCGCTGAATGCGGAGACATATCACACGGTTAAGGACGCATACTATGAGATCAACATGAAGGAAAAGTTCAGCCGTGACGAAGATACGCGCGAAATGCTGGATATGATCATTGACAATCTCCGTTTCGACTTCACGTTCGTCAATGAAGCGGCAACCGGCTCGATCGTTATGTACTTCTTTGATCAGATTTCCAACAAGAATGCCAATGTGGCATCGACGTATGAAAAGCGTCAGAAGGCATTCCAGAAGCAGCTTGAAAAGCTCTTTGAAACCTATGCGGAAACCGGCGAATAACATAGCATAACAAAAGACGCACTCATAAACGGGTGCGTCTTTTTTGTGGGGAGTTTGTTGTGTCAGTCGAACATGCCTGTCGAAAGGTAACGGTCGCCGGTGTCGGGGAGAAGGACAACAATCGTCTTATTGGCATTCTCCGGGCGGCGTGCGACCGTGATTGCTGCATGAAGTGCTGCGCCGGAGGAAATTCCGACGAGGATACCGTCCTTGTGTGCAAGGTTCTTTGCAGCAGCGAATGCTTCTTCGGTTTTTACGGTGATGACTTCATCGCAGACAGAGCGGTCGAGGTTGTCGGGAATGAAGTTTGCCCCGATGCCCTGAATTTTATGCGGGCCTGCTGTGCCGCCTGACAGAAGAGGGCTGTCATACGGCTCAACGGCGATGATCTGCACTGCGGGATTCTTTTCTTTGAGGTAGCGTCCGGTACCGGAAAGCGTGCCGCCGGTGCCGACTCCCGCGACAAAGATATCGACGGTTCCGTCGGTATCGTTCCAAATTTCAGGTCCTGTGGTTTTGTAATGAGCGGCTGGATTGGCGGGATTATCAAACTGTCCTGCGATGATGCTGCCGGGAAGTTCCGCGTGCAAGGCTTCTGCTTTGGCGATCGCGCCCGTCATGCCGTCCTTTCCGGGTGTGAGGATGACCTGTGCTCCATAGGCGCGAAGCAGATCGATCCGTTCGCGGCTCATGGTATCAGGCATGGTGAGAATGACACGATACCCGCGCGCAGCTCCGATGGCGGCAAGTCCGATGCCGGTGTTGCCGGAGGTCGGTTCGATGATGGTTCCGCCGCTCTTCAGTGAGCCGTTCTCCTCTGCGGTTCGGATCATTTCGAGTGCGATACGGTCTTTGGCACTGCCGGCGGGATTGCAGCGTTCCAGTTTTGCGGCAATGGTTGCGGTGATGTCGTATTCGGTACAGATGCCGGCCAGTCTGACGAGTGGAGTACGACCGACGAGTGCTTCGATGGAGGAATAGATTTGCATGAGATTTGCTCCTTTGACATGATTGATGGATGGGTACAGTATAGCATGTTTTTCTATTGTTTTCAAGATTTTGAAAAATATTTCAATAAAATTTGAAATAGTGCTTGACAAAATATGACTGATGTGATATAATATAAAAGTCGCATGAAGAACCGATATAATTCTTGAAAAAGAAAATCAAAAAAGTTTTGAAAAACTTTCAAAAACCTATTGACAAACGGATTTGAGTGTGATATAATATATAAGCTGTCGACGAGAAGTACAAACGAGTGCTTCAAACGATCAGCCGATGATCCTTGAAAATTGA
>JAFYTT010000312.1 GCA_017558715.1 Clostridia bacterium
AAAGATCATATCCGACATCCTCAAGGATAAAGCAGTGCGAAAGCGCATATCCCGCATCGTCGGAAATGACGATCAACAGATCAAGGTCGGACTTTTCATGAAAATCACCCGATGCAAACGAGCCTGTCACAGCGATCAAGTCAAGGGATTTTGGGCAGACTTCTGCCGCACGCGCTTTGACCGCTTCAATGATGCGGGTGTTTTTGGTAAAGAGAGATTGTTTTGTTTGGTCGGTCAAAGCAGGCACCTCGTTTTTCATTGATTTCGGTTGACTCACAAGCTTTTCTATCTTCTGTATGGACGGCTATCAGCCGTCCGCCACATGAAGCATCGATCCTGATTCGGGGTAAAAACACCCAAATCAATCTTATCAACGTCTGTTTCCAACCACAAACAGCATCGTAGTACAGCGTTTCGGACGACCGATGGTCGTCCATACAGACACATTGATGCCGCCGTGTGAATCATTTACAGCGTCAAACCGGACACTCCAACACCTTCGTCCCAAACGCGCGGTAGACAGGCTCCCATTCGTCAAAGCGGAACGCGATGTTATCGACATGATGGCTGTCGCTGGTGAAGATGATCGAGCCGCCCTGTGACGCGATATAGCGCATCATCGGCATCGGCGGATACGGGGATGTTCTGTAGCCGCGGGAAATCGCACCGGTGTTGACCTCAAACGGCTTTCCGAACGGAATCAGACGGTCAATGGCATCGGTGTAGGCACGGCGGTAACGGGGATTGGTGATATCGAGATCCACGCCGACCTCGCAGAACTTGGAAATCAAGTCAAAATGTCCGATGATATCGGCACCTGTCGCGCGTACAACATCACCCATGCACGCAAAGTACGACTCACATGCGGCATAGAAGTCACCGCCGAAGCCGTCACGGACACCGCCCATCAGCTGCTCGATGTGCTCATCAATCGGCGTATACCGATCGTCGCCCCAGTGCAGATAGTGGCAGGAGCCGATGACATAGTCAAAGTCCGCAATCGGCTTGCCGCCGAAATAATCCTGCTCAACACCGCAGAGCACTCGGATGCGATCGGCATACTTGCCCTTGAGCGCATTGACCTCATCGCGGTACTTCATCGTTTTTTCAACGGACATGCAGTAGTGACCGTCAAACGCGGTATACCCGTGACCGGACAGACCGACAATGGTCAGACCCCGGTCGATGGCGGACTGAATCATCTCCTCCGCCGTAAACTTGCCGTCACAGTATTTGGTATGCATGTGAAAATCAGAGCGAATCATGATGTCATTTTCTCCTGTTTGACCTTGTGGTCGATGACATGACGGGAGGCAAGCTCACGGTGCACATCTTCCAGCGAAATACCCATCTCGGTCATCATGACCATGACGTGATACGCAAGGTCTGCAATTTCATAAACGGTTTCCTTTTTGTCATCTGCCTTTGCCGCAATGATGACCTCGGTACATTCCTCACCGATCTTTTTGAGAATCTTATCAATGCCCTTTTCAAAGAGATACGTCGTGTAGGAGCCCTCGGGCTTCTCGCGCTTTCTGCCGTCAAGCAGGTCCATCAAACCCTCAAGCGTAAAGTCATTGCGTTCTGTACTCTGATGAATCAGATTGGTAAAGCAGGAATCCGTGCCGAGATGGCATGCGGGACCGTCCTTTTCGACCTTGACGACAAGTGCGTCGCCGTCGCAGTCCGCCGTGATGGAAACGATGTGCTGATAGTTGCCGCTCGTCTCGCCCTTGAGCCACAGCTCCTGTCTGGAACGGCTCCAGAGGCACGTCAGCTCGCGCTCGACGGAAATGCCGAGGCTTTCACGGTTCATATAAGCAAGCGTCAGTACCTTGCCGGAAATGGCATCGACGATGATGGCGGGAATCAGACCTTTTTCGTCGAATTTCAGTTGTTCGATTGTCATAGATTTTATACCTCAATTATACTCTCATGGGAATACCCTCGGCGGCAAGTGCGCGCTTCAAATCGGGGATAGCGACCTCGCCGAAGTGGAAAATGGATGCGGCAAGTCCTGCATCGACCTTGGGTAGCGTCTTGAACAGCGTGACAAAGTCCTGCATGCCGCCCGCACCGCCCGATGCGATGACAGGAACATCGACGACATTGCAGACAGCATCGAGCATTTCAAGGTCAAAGCCGCGCTTCACGCCGTCGGTGTCGATGGAGTTGAGCACAACCTCACCCGCACCGTTGTCGACACAGCGCTTGATCCAGGAAATCGCCTCCATACCGGTGTTTTCCCGTCCGCCCTTGGCAAAGACACGGAACACACCGTCCACGCGCTTGACGTCAGCCGAAATGACGACACACTGGTCGCCGTAGCGCTTTGCCGCTTCATAGACGAGATCGGGATTGCGGATGGCACCCGAGTTGACGGA
>JAFYTT010000313.1 GCA_017558715.1 Clostridia bacterium
CATGATACCGGACTGGATTTCGAAAGCATCGTTGAGAGCCTTAGCCATGGGAGCGAGGCAGTTGGTGGTGCAGGAAGCAGCGGAGATGATGGTGTCTTCCTTGGTGAGGGTGTTTTCGTTAACGGAGAAAACGATGGTCTTCAGATCGTTGCCTGCGGGAGCGGAGATAACAACCTTCTTAGCGCCTGCATCGATGTGAGCCTGAGACTTTTCCTTGGAGCAGTAGAAACCGGTGCATTCGAGAACGACGTCAACGTCGAGCTTACCCCAGGGGCAGTCAGCTGCGTTCTTTTCAGCGTAGATCTTGATTTCCTTACCGTCGACGATGATGGAGTCTTCGGTGCAGTCAACAGTGTGACCCATTGCAAGGTAGTTACCCTGTGCAGTGTCATACTTGAGCAGGTGAGCGAGCATCTTGGGAGAGGTGAGGTCGTTGATAGCGACGACTTCGTAGCCTTCTGCGCCGAACATCTGGCGGAAAGCGAGACGGCCGATACGACCGAAACCGTTAATGGCAACTTTAACAGACATGTTTGTGTCCTCCGTAATATAATAAATTTTTGGGTACGCATTTTTGATCGGGGATGTTTTTCATCCCGTATACGATATTATTATATACTATTTTTTTGAAAATTACAAGAGATTTGAGAAAAAATTATCAATTTCTTCACATTTTTCCAAATGGTACAAAATATGATGTCAATTCTACCGACGAATTGTCAATATCACAAATGGGATGGTCACGCCCTCTTCCATTCCTCGTCCAAAACGGCATACATGGCGGTATCCTGCCAGATCGGCTGACCGTTTTCATCGGTGCGGAAGTAAAGATTTTTGACAAGCTGTCCCTCTTTTCGCATCCCGAGTCTCTGCATCAGACGCTCGGACGCTTCGTTTTCGGGATTGCACATGGCAATGACGCGATGGGAAAGACCTGCGCGGAACGACGCATCGATGACAGCGGCGGCAGCCTCGGCCGCATATCCTTTTTTCCAGTATGCACGGTTGAATACCCAGCCGATTTCCCAGGAGGAAAACGCACAGGGCGAGAAAAAGATGTGTCCGATCAATTTGCCCCATGGGTGATCGTCATCGGGCGGCAGACAAACGGCGATGAAATCGGGATCGGCAATGCGTTTGTGCAGCTCCTCGTCGGATTCTTCCCGTGTGAGCGGCGGATACGGTTCATAACGAAGAACCTCGCCGTCCGACATATATTCACAAAACGCATCCGCGTCTTCCTCAAAATACGGTCGGAGCAGAAGCCGCTCTGTGCGGATGGGCAGGACAATCCTTCTTGTTTCCTCTTTCATGGCAGTTACTCCACGGGAACAATCCAGTGTTCCTCGTCCGCATGACAAAGGCGCACGGTTGTGCAGCATCCGCGCTCACTGTATCCGTCATACGAAACGTAATAGTAAGCCGTGCCGTCCTCGTCTGCACCGAGGGAAGCAATACCCGTGCTTCCGTAACCGTATGTTGTGCCGGAAATGCCGGTTTTATCATCGGTGATATTGCCGATGGCAAGCGTAACGCACAGTCCCTCCTCGCCGTCACGACCGATCAGCGGCAGTCTTTGGGGAGCAATCGTTGCATCGATCAGATACATCGGATAATTGGGGAACTGCTCTTTTTTGCCCGTGTAGACGCACATCATGTAGACCTTGCGCACGGGGTCATAATCGAGATTCTGTACACCCCAGCAGGTGTTGCCGGTGTAGGCAAAATATGTCTCGTATGCCATATCCGCGCCGTTCTTGTGCATGGAACTCTGGGAGATCGGTGCGGCATTCGCCTTGATTTCGTCGGGATCATAGCGCAGAATGACCTGATGGTCATTGTCGGTGCGGCTGACATCCGAGTAGACACCGTAGCAGACAAACAGCCATTCACGACCATCGTTCGCTCCCGGCATCGGACCGATGGCGGTACCGTCAATGCCGGAGCAGCCGAGAATGTGTTCACATCCGTTTTTGTCGGTTCCGAGATAGTCATCGGTAACGCGGGACAGGAATGCCGCGGTCATGATGCCGTCTTTTTCTGCATCCATGTCGGCACGGGTGATCTTCTCACCGTCAAAGACTGCGATGTAAAACGCATTTTCAATAGATTCTGCGTTGTTTTTCTGCAAAATTCCGCGTCCGATGGCATCGTTTTTGTATTCGAGTGAGCCATAGACAAGACCGTCCGATGCGCGGAACTGGATACAGCCGAGATGTCCGAGCAGACCGCCGACGGAGCCTAAAAAGTTGCCGTCAAAGTCGGTCTTGACCAGCTGTGTTGTGAAGGAATAGTAAATGGCACGTTTTTTCGTGTCCACGGCAATACCCTGACAGTGACCTGTCCGATAGTCGCCGGAGAAAATGGATTTGGGGAAGTCGGAAAAGTTCTTCATGGCAAAACTCCTCTCTTAAAAATACATCCAGGCGGCATATGCAAGCGCAATGCATCCGATTGTAAATCCTATATATTTGCTGAGTTTCATAGATGCTTCCGCAAATGCCGACGGTGAAGGATCAAAATCATACTTGAGCCGTACCCCGATTGTATCCAGAAACCAAATAAATTTTGGAAAGAGCAGTGATGGCACGGAAAAGATAAAAAAGACAATTGCGATCAGTGCTCCATACACGCATTGATCGAGTACACTTGCCCGTGTCGGCGAAAATCGAGCGGTTGCTTCGCCAAAAGGATTTCCTGATTGGATTGCATCGATCAGTGCTGCATCTCTTGCGTCATAGATATGATTTAGTTCTGTGCCGGAGATTGCAGTCAGAATTACAGCTGCGATCAGACCAAGGATTCCGAGACATCCGAAAATTTTATCGGTACGGCTGACATAAAACGCATTGGTTCTGTCAGACATTGCATCCAATTGATCGTCAAGTGCATCTTCTATGGCTTCCGCTTCTTCTGCCGACAGCGGCTTCGGGAGCGGTCGTCCGCAGTCCACACAGGTATGGCGTTCATCGCTCTGCGGTGTGCCGCAATATCTGCATTTCTTCATCGCGGTATCCTCCGTTTGTCAGGTCTTCATTGCCCGACGGATATCAGACTCGGTAATCATACCGTCCTCACCCGTACCCTGCAGCGCACGCCAGAAGATATCGTTTTCCATCGCCAGCATCCGTGCGCGGGCATCAATCTTGATGCCGGAATGATAGAATTTGTTGTAAAGCGCATCAATTTCCTCACGGGTTGCCATCGATTCTGCGGCACCTGCACGGGTAACTGACAGGGAAGCGGCAACCGTTGCAAAGCGGCAGGCATCGACGAGCGTACGACCCTCGGCAAGTGCGGTACAAAGTGCGCCGTTGAAGGAGTCGCCCGCACCGGTCGTATCGACGGCATCGACGCGCATTGTTGCGATGTTTGCCTTGAAGATCGGCTTTTTGTCTGCATCAAATTCTGCACAGAACACACCGTGACGACCGCGGGTGATGATGACACGGCGGACCCCCCATGATGCAAAGACACATGCCGCGTCAAGTGCTGTTTTTTCATCGGTGACGGTAACGCCGGTATACTTTTCCGCTTCCGTTTCGTTGGGTGTGATTGTATCGATCATCGGGTACCAGGCATCGGGAATCGGCAGAGCGGGTGCCGGATTGACGATAACGGGCTTGCCGTATTTTTTGCCAAGCTCCAAAAATGCCTCAATGGAATCGGGATGCGTTTCGCGCTGGGTCAGAAGGACTGCCGCCTCGGAGATTTCCTTTTCTGCGGCATAGACATCCTCGCGGGTGAGCGCCATGTTCGCGCCGGGGACAACGGTGATGCGATTTTCGCCTGTCGTGGTCAGAACCTCGATCAGCGCACATCCCGTGCCGTGTTCTGATGTACGTGTGACATAACGGGTATCAAAACCCTCCCGTTCATAGAGCTTTGCGGGAATGTCGGCAAAGAAGTCGCATCCGAGCTTGGCGATCATCGTAACAGCGGCACCTGCGCGGGATGCGGCAGTTGCCTGATTGGTGCCTTTACCGCCGGTACCGACGAGAACCTGTTCTCCCGTGACCGTTTCGCCGTCGCGCGGAAAAATACCGGTACGTGCGGAAATATCAACATTGGCGGAGCCGAGAACAACGATGTTGGGTCTGTTCATAAGGAGTTCCTCTCATTCTTGAAATATCGTTTAGTCAACATAGATTTTGATGTCATCATCCTGATCGGAGGATTCAAATTCTGTAAAGGTGACGGTGGACAGAATTTCTTCCACATGTGCGGCATCTGCATCGGTTGCGGTCGGGGAGAGCAGATAATAGATTTTGCCAAAGCCCGTATCGGTCGAGCCGTACAGAACCGCGCCGTGAGAACCGTCCGCTGCTGTAATTTCGGCACGGCGGAACGGGTGACCCGAAACGGTAACGGATTTTGTTTTGCCTTGGATTTCCATGACACCTTCTGCGGTAAATTCCGATTTGACAGCCGCGTCGGCATCCCTGCGGGAAACCGTTCCCTCGGTATACTGGACGACCATCGAATACACGGTGCCGGAATAGATTGCCGCCATATCATAACCTTCCATGGCAGAAAGCATATCGGTATCGGGATCGTACAAAAAGCGCATCCGTCCGTCGCGTGCGTAATAGACCTCGGCGTCAAACGAGACAGCCGCGGCATCGATTGCGGGAGCATCGGACGGCGTTTTTGCCGAGCAAGCGGTAAAACAGAAAACAGTCAAGATCAGAATCAGGATGAGGGTGAGACGTTTCATTTTGGCGTTCCTTTCCGTGGGACTTATATAAGATAAATGGATGAATATAGTATATCACAATTTGTTTTCGGTGTCAACCGCACATACAAAAAGACCTTGTATCGAAACCGTCATGATTCGATTGACAAGGTCTTTGTGGATTTACAGATCTGTATTCAGTCCCAGAGCGGCGAGAAGCGGGCGGTTGAGATCTTCGGGGAAGCGCGGCTTCTTACCGGATTCTTCGTTAAAAATGCCGAACCCACCGTAGTAGTCCCAGCTGGTACGGGCGATCCCGCGTTCCGCCAGAAGTCCCGCTACAATGCGGTACCAGTTGACGCGCATGTCATTCGGTACGGACTTGAAGCAGCCAAACTCGCCGCAGAAAACGGGTGCATTGCGTTCATGGCTGAAATCCGCGTACTGGTCGAAGTAACTCGTGACAGCTTCCAGCTTTCCGTTGACGGCGTAGCTTTCAAAAATATGTACCTCCTCGTCAGTGGGATTTTGGGGCAGCGGCGGCATCTTATCTTTATCATACGGGAACGGAATGTCATGGATACGGCCGATGTGCGTCCAGGATGCGCCCTGATGGGTGAAAAGATGCGGGTCATAGTAATGAAAATTATAAATGACCTTACTGTCGTTGAAATCCGGCAGTGTTTTCATGGCTGCGGTGCTGTTCCAGTCTGCACCGCCGACGATGATCCAATGGTGTTTGTCAATGGCGCGAATGCAGTTGAAAACATCAAGAATGATCTTGTTCCACAGCGCAATGTCGATGGCATGCGGCTCGTTCATGATCTCATAAACAACACAGTCGGGATAATCCTTATAACGCGATGCAAGTTCCGTCCACACAGGAATGAGGATCTTGTCGACATCATCGGGAGTCTTGGAATCCGCCGAACAATCGTTGTGAAAATCGAGAATGAGATACATTCCCTGCTCCTCGCTCCAATGAACGGCGTTGTCCAGAATCTGCAGAATCTTTTCGGGGATTTTGAATCCGTCTGCCTCGCTGCAGAGCTTTTCAAAATGAATGGGCAGTCGGATGACATCGCAGCCAAGCTTCCGTGCATTTACAAAATCTTTGCGTACGATATACTCCGCGTTGATCTCATCCGCGGGACGGTATTCCAACCAGGTTGTAAAGTTTACACCTTTTGTAAACGGCGCAGGGATAGGCTTTCTTGTTTCCATTTCGTTTTACCTCGTTTCTCTCATAAACATTCGTTGCGAGTACATCCTTCGGATTTTTCAAGGTTCCATATAACGATACAGATGGATCATTACATGTTCTATTGTAGCATGTTTTCATCAAAATGTCAATACGGTACGGTTGTGAGGCATTCGCGGCAGAAGCCGCAGCAGAAGAAATCAACCTGTAGTTGAGAAAAGGATGAAAAACTCAAGGAAAATACGATTGCAAGTTGAATATTGCTGTGATATAATATCATCACAGGATGGCCATCCGAAAATCATTTGGAGGATATAAAATGCTGGATCAAAAAATTTTTGGAGAAAAACTGCGCAATCACAGAAAGGGCCTCGGCATGACACAGGAGGAGGTCGCAGAGAAGGTCGGCGTTTCGGCACAGGCGGTCAGCAAATGGGAGGCGGGCGACTGTCTTCCCGACTGCTTCAATCTGAAAGCGATTTCCGATATCTATCAGATTTCCGCCGATGTTTTGCTGGAAACAGAATCGAGCGGTGACATTGAAGCGGTTTCCGCAAAAATTGAACAGCTCGGAACGGAATTTCTCTGGTCAGCATTTGGCGGAAGGAGCTACACCAATGATCGTTTTCACTGCGAGCTTGGAGAAGACCTTCTTTCTATGTGGAAAGGCATCTATTTTGCGGAAACGGGCGACCGTCGGAAGCAACAGGAGAGCAAGGAACTCGGCAATCTGCGCATCCGCGGACCGTTCGGCATGAAAATCTGGGATGATGACGGAGTTGTGTGCGTCATCAAAAATGCGCTGATTGAAAAGATGCAGACTGCACCTGCGATGATCACCGAGGTGATGGAAGCACTCTGCTCCGAGGACGGACAGCGGCTGATTCTGGCGCTCGGCGACCAAAAAACGCACCCGAAAGAGCAGCTTCTGTCGGCAACAGGACTGGAGCTGCACCGTCTCAATGAACTGCTTTTGCTGTTTTCCGAAAACCGCATCATCGCGTTTGTGTCCGATCACAGAGAGTGTGCCATGCCCGGCTATCAGATCAGCGGACACTGCGGTATTGCGGCGTATATGGTGCTCGGTGCGATACATATTCTGATGAAGCGCAATTATTCGCTCAGTGAATATCTGGATCATCCGGATTCGGTGTGAGTCAAAAAACGGCACTGCTGCAAGAATTTCTCCTGCGGCAGTGCCGTCATTGGTTTGTTATGCGTTTGCTTCGGGTTCTTCGAAGGTACGAACGGGAGCCGCCTCAACAGCGTCAGCCGCGTCGGACAGATAGTCACCCTCGAACAGTTCGATCAGGCCGTTGTCGCACTGGGATGCCAGAGCGGGATCGATCGGGATACGACCGAGGATCGGCAGACCGTATTCCGCTGCAACTGCTTCCAGCTTGGATTCGCCGAAGATGTGAATCTTCTTGCCGCAGTCGGGGCAGAGGACATAGGACATGTTCTCAACGATACCGAGAACGGGGATGTTCATCATCTTTGCCATGCGGACAGCCTTGGCAACGATCATGGAAACGAGTTCCTGCGGGCTTGTGACGATGATGACGCCGGACAGCGGCAGGGACTGGAAGACGGTCAGCGGGACATCGCCCGTTCCGGGAGGCATATCGACAAACATGTAGTCGACTTCATCCCAGCAGACATCAGACCAGAACTGCTTGACCGTGCCGGAGATCAGAGAACCGCGCCAGACAACGGGTGTTGTTTCGTCGTCGAGGAGCAGGTTGACGCTCATGATCTTGGTGCCCATCTTGGAGACGAGCGGGAGCATTGCGCCTTCTTCGTTGCCGAAGATTTCACCCTTAACGCCGAATGCCTTCGGGATGGAAGGACCTGTGACGTCAGCGTCGAGGATGGCGGTCTTATACTCGCGGCGATTCATCTGAACCGTCATGAGCGAGGTGACCATGGACTTACCGACACCGCCCTTACCGGATACGATGCCGATGACTTTTTTGACATTGGAGCCCTTGTTTGCAGGTGCCAGCAGACTTTCGGGCTTGCGGCTCGA
>JAFYTT010000314.1 GCA_017558715.1 Clostridia bacterium
CCGCTGCACAAACTGAACGACACCGTTTCCGTCATGGAGCTGTGGCACGGTCCGACCTGCGCCTTCAAGGATATGGCGCTGCAGATCATGCCCAAGCTGTTGTCCGGTGCGCTTCGTCTGACCGGCGAAACCAGACGCGCGTTCATCCTCGGTGCGACTTCCGGGGACACCGGTAAGGCGGCGCTGGAGGGTTATGCCGATGTCGATCAGGTCGGCATCATGGTCTACTATCCCGTCGACGGTGTTTCCCGTATGCAGAAGCTGCAGATGGCAACGCAGGAAGGCTCTAACGTCAATGTCTGCGCAATCCGCGGCAACTTTGACGATGCGCAGACCGGCGTCAAGAAGATCTTCTCCGATCCGACCGCGGCTGAAGCACTGGCGGAAAACGGCTGCTTCTTCTCCTCCGCAAACTCCATCAACTGGGGTCGTCTCGTTCCCCAGGTGGCATATTACTTCTCGGCTTATTGCGATCTGCTTGCACAGGGCGAAATCGAACCCGGTGAGGAGATCAATGTTGCGGTTCCCACGGGTAACTTCGGCAACATCTTCGCAGGCTACCTTGCAAAGGAAATGGGACTTCCTGTCAAGCGCTTCCTCTGCGCGTCCAATAAAAACAACATTCTCACCGATTTCCTGAATACCGGCGTTTACGACCGCAACCGTGATTTCTATACCACGATGTCGCCGTCGATGGACATTCTGATCTCCTCGAATCTGGAGCGTCTGCTGTTCTTAAAGACAGGATGCGAGAAGACCGCCGCTTACATGAAGTCGCTGAACGAGTGCGGCAGATATGAAGTCGATGCATCCGTCAAGGCGTCCATCGATGCAGATTTCTCCGGCTATTACTGCGATGAAGAGGGTACTGCCGAGGTCATTCGCCGTACGTTTGCCGACTATCATTATGTTGTTGACCCGCATACCGCTGTCGGTCTGTCTGCCGCAGAGCAGTATATCGCAGAAACGGGCGATACCACCAAGATGGTCGTTGACTCCACGGCAAGCCCGTATAAGTTTGCATCCAACGTCTGCCGTGCGCTGACAGGTGATGCGCCCGAGGACGAGTTTGACGCGCTTGATCTGCTGTCCAAGACCACCGGTACGGAGATTCCCGCGCCGCTGGCATCGCTGAAGGCAAAGACCGTTCGTTTCGACCGTGTCATCGATGCTGCTGATATGCGTGCGGAGACGCTGAAAATCTCCAAAACCCTGTAAAAACAAAAAACAGCTGCCGTTGTTTGGGCGGCAGCTTGTTTTTTCAGATGTTTCTCTGCTTGAAGGTGGCACAGACCGTGTCGGTGCAGGAGGTTGCATAGCTGGGACCGACAGCAATCTTTTCTGCGGTGCAGTAGCAGTCGCTGTCATGGTAGACGCAGTTGCGTACATCGCAGGAGATTCCCTTGATGTGTCCCTTATCGCGGTGGTTGTTGTCGCCGGTTTCCATAGAATTAAAAAGACCCATTGTTTCATTCCGCCTTTCGGTAGTTTGAGGTCATGTGACCTCTGAGGACAGTATGCCCGCGGGCGCGGAATTTATGCAAAGAAAGGAACTCTGTCTGTATGTCCGTATTTGTTATGGCTGATACGCATCTCTCCCTTGCCGTCGATAAACCGATGGACAAGTTCGGTGCGCGTTGGGCAAAGCATACTGAAAAAATCAAAGAAAACTGGCTCAAAACGGTCGGTGAGCAGGACACCGTTGTCATTCCCGGCGATCTTTCGTGGGGCATCAATCTCGAGGAAGCGCTTCCCGATTTCCGTCTCATCAACGATCTTCCCGGCAAAAAAATTCTGCTCAAGGGAAACCACGATTATTGGTGGGATACCGTCAAAAAAATGACGGAATTCAATGAGGCAAACGGCATTGACTCCTTTACCTACCTGCATAACAACGCTCTGCGGTGTGAGGATTTTATTCTCTGCGGCTCGCGCGGCTGGTATACCGAGGAAAAGAAGGTCATTACCGCAAATGAAGTGGACACGGCAAAGCTGATTGCCCGCGAGGTCGGACGTCTGAAAACGTCACTGGACTGCGGACGTGCCATCCGTGAGCAGGTGCTTGCGGAAGAAGGCAGGGAACTGGAAATGCTCGTCTTTCTGCATTTTCCACCGTATTTCAAGGGATATATCTGCGATGAGATCATATTGGAGCTGTACCGCTACGGCATTGAACGCTGTTATTTCGGACACATTCACGGTCAGTATGATGTCCCGATGACGAGACGGTATATGGACATCGACTTTACGCTGATCGCTGGTGATTTTCTCGGTTTTGTTCCCTTGAAGATTGAGACGGAAAGAAGACCGTAAGAGGCGCGTTCTCAATGTGAATTCTTTGTAAATTTCTGCAAAAAATCGCGCAAAATGCTTGACAATCAGGCGAATAAAGAGTATAATAAAATGAATCATGTCTTTTTGACATGCTTGTCGTTTGACAAATAAATTTTTAGATAGAATGACAAAATATCTGGAGGACCAAATACAATGAGCTTAATCAATGTTACTACCCCTGAAAAGAATGTCCGCGAGCTGGAATTCAGCGTTGAACGCGCTGTATTTGACAAGGCTTGCAATGCAGCTTACAAGAAGAATGTTGCAAAGATGACGATTCCCGGCTTCCGTAAGGGCAAGGCTCCCCGCTCTATCATCGAAAAGATGTACGGTGAAGGCTGCTTCTACGAAGAAGCGCTGAATGCGATCATTCCCGATGCTTACGAAGCAGCACTGAAGGAATCCGAACTGAAGGATATCGTCAGCCGTCCCGAATTCGATGTCAAGACCATCGATGAAAACGGTGTTGTTCTGCTGGCAAAGGTTTATGTCAAGCCTGAAGTTGTTGTCAAGGATTACAAGGGCATCGCAGTGACCTCTGCTCCCGTTGTTGTTACCGATGAAGCAATCGACGCTGAAATCGAAAAGTTGAGACAGAGAAACTCCCGTGAAATCGAAGTTACCGACCGTGCTGCTCAGATGGGCGACTCCGTTGTCTTCGACTTCGACGGTTCCGTTGACGGTGTTGCATTTGATGGCGGCAAGTCTGAAAACTACAACCTGAAGCTCGGTTCCGGTCAGTTCATCCCCGGTTTTGAAGAACAGATCGTCGGCAAGTCCATCGGTGAAGCATTCGACGTCAACGTCACCTTCCCGGAAGACTACCACGCAGCAGAACTCGCAGGCAAGGCAGCAGTCTTCGCATGCAAGCTGCATGAAATCAAGGAAATCGAACTTCCCGAGCTCGATGACGAATTCGTAAAGGACGTTTCCGAATTTGATACGCTCGATGCATATAAGGCTGATCTCAAGGCTAAAATGGAAGAGCAGCAGAAGAAGGTTGCTGACAACGCAATCCAGGAACAGCTCATTGCCAATATCGTTGAAAACATGGAATGTGACATTCCCCAGCCCATGATCGAAAACGAAGTTGAAAACCAGGTCAGAGATTTCGATATGCGTCTGCGCCAGCAGGGTATGGACCTCAAGACCTACTTCAAGTACACGGGTCTCGATCTCGACGGTATGAGAGAACAGTTCGCTCCGATGGCTGAACGCCAGGTTAAGGCTCGCCTCGCACTCGAAGGTGTTGTCGCAGCAGAAGGCATCGTTGCATCTGACGAAGAAATCGCTGCAGAATACGACGAACTGGCGAAGGCTTACGGCATGGATGTCGAAGAAGTCAAGAAGTACATTGACGACGACTCCGTTGCAAAGGACATCTGCGTCCGCAAGGCAATTGACCTTGTAAAGGAAGCTGCTGTCATCACCGAAGCTGCGGAAGAAGCATCCGACGCTGCTGAAACTGTTGAAGCATAAGTTTTCATAAAATCAGACATTCCGACATATCATCGCGGGTGGTGGGCATCATGCAGCCGCCCGCGATTTTGATATTTACACGTGAAACCCAAACCGCACAGACGGCATCCGATTGCCGTATTGCAAAGAAAGGAAACCCACATGGCAGTAATCCCAATGGTAGTAGAGCAGACCGGCCGCGGCGAACGCTCTTATGATATTTATTCCCGTCTGCTCAACGACAGAATCATTTTTCTTGCGGATGAGGTCAACGACCAGACCGCATCCCTCGTTGTCGCACAGCTTCTGTTCCTCGAAGCGCAGGATCCCGATAAGGATATCAGCCTGTATATCAACAGCCCCGGCGGCTCTGTTTCCGCAGGTATGGCAATTTATGACACGATGAACTTCATCAAGTGCGATGTTTCCACCATCTGTATCGGTATGGCGGCAAGCATGGGCGCGTTCCTGCTTTCCTCCGGTGCAAAGGGCAAGAGAATTGCACTTCCGAACTCCGAGATCATGATCCATCAGCCGCTCGGCGGTATGCAGGGTCAGGCATCGGATATCAAAATCCACGCCGATCATATTCTGCGCACCAAGAAGCACTTGAATGAGATTCTCGCTGCCAACACCGGCAAGCCGCTGGAAATCATCGAACGCGATACCGACCGTGACAACTTCCTGACCGCCGAACAGGCAAAGGAATACGGTCTGATCGATGAAGTCTTCACGCATCGCGCGTAAACCGATCCAAAGATCAAGGAGAACGATATGGCAGAAAACAATCAGGGCGGACGCGCTTTGCGCAGATGCTCCTTCTGCGGACGTACCGAACAGCAGGTCAACTTCCTGATTCCCGGTCCAAACGGGGTCTATATCTGTGATGTCTGTATCGATGCGTGCAACCAGATTATTGAAGAACAGTTTGAGTCCGAATCGGAAGACGTGAATCTCGACTTTGCGGAGCTTCCCAAGCCTGCGGAGATCAAAGCTCAGCTGGACGAATATGTCATCGGTCAGGATGCGGCAAAGATCGCGCTGTCCGTTGCGGTATATAACCATTATAAGCGTATTCTGCAGAAGACCAAAAAGACCGACGACGATGACGGCGTTGAGATTCAGAAGAGTAATGTACTTCTGCTCGGTCCGACCGGTGTCGGTAAGACCTATCTTGCACAGACGCTGGCAAAGACGATGAAGGTGCCGTTTGCCATTGCAGACGCAACCACGCTGACGGAAGCCGGCTATGTCGGCGAAGACGTTGAAAATATCCTGCTCCGACTGATTCAGGCGGCGGATTTCGATATTGAACGTGCACAGCGCGGCATCATCTACGTCGACGAAATCGACAAGATTTCCCGTCTGAGCGAAAACCGCTCGATCACGCGTGACGTTTCGGGCGAGGGTGTTCAGCAGGCACTTCTGAAGATTCTGGAAGGAACAACCTCCAATGTTCCTCCGCAGGGCGGCAGAAAGCATCCGAATCAGGACTTTATCCAGATCAACACGGAAAATATCCTGTTCATCTGCGGCGGTGCGTTTGACGGACTTACCGATATCATCGCACAGCGCGAAGGCGGCAAGACGATGGGCTTCCAGGGCAACATCAAGAAAAAGGTCGAAAAGGAAAAAGCGGGCATCTACAAGAACGTGGAAGCACATGACATTGTCAAGTACGGCCTGATTCCCGAGCTTGTCGGCAGACTTCCTGTGATTGTCTCTCTCGATGACCTCGATCGTGATGCACTTGTCCGCATTGTCCGTGAACCGAAGAATTCTCTCGTTCGTCAGTACACAAAGCTGTTTGCACTCGATGACGTGAAGATTACCTTTGAAGACGATGCACTTGACGCGATTGCGGAACGTGCCATCGATCGCGGTACCGGCGCGCGCGGACTTCGTGCAATCATGGAAGAGCTTCTGCAGGGCATCATGTATGAGGTACCGTCCAAGAAGGACGAAATCGGCGGCGTTGTCATTACCCGTGCGGTTGTGACAGACGGTGCTGAACCGACGTATCTTCCCCGTACAGAAGCATTTCTGTCCGGCGGTGATACCAAAGCATTGAACGCATAAATTCCAAAAAGTAAGAGCGATTTCCACCGATGGGATGGAGATCGCTCTGTTTTTATCAGGACAGCATCGTCAGAAGATCAGCCCAGAGTGCTTCATAGTCGGCAATGTCGCAGGAAAACGAATCGCGCTTGTCCTCGTTGTGGATCAGCTTACCTTGGTCTTCGGTGCGCAGGACACGGAAAATCGCCGCGCGGTGTTCGTCGGTCAGTCCGCGTTTTTTCAGTTCCTCCAAAAGGACAAAGAATCGAATGCCGCGGCGGAGGGCATGCCAGCGAAGCGTCAGCAGCGGTGCGCCGTTCTTTGCGGGATAAACGAAATGGGTGTCGCCGTTGTGCCAGACATGGGTGACGGCATTGGTGCGCGGGTCATCGTTGAAGACTGTGTAGTTCCAGCGCAAAAAGCCCTGTAAATTCGCAAACGATGCATAAATGCCGAGGAAATACGATTCGACCAGCTCGGACATCAGGAAGGTATTCGGGAAGTCGGGACCGCAGCAGACATAATAAAGGAAACGCTTGTCGGGATGCGCGGCGAAGGTGTTCTGCAGTTCATCAAACCGATCGGCGACGGTATCGATATCAAAGATAAAGTCATCCATCAGATGAGAGAATGCATCGACAAATTCGGGCAGGTTGCAGGCAGTCTTGCAGCGGAACGACGGTGCTGTGTCGTGCAGACGGTCAAGACTCTTCTGGAATGGCTCGAGGACAGACGGTTCGTCGGCGGCAATACGGATGCGGGTGATCTGTCCTGTGGTGATGAAATACTGCTCCAGCGCACGGATGTAGTCATCAATCTCACAGCCCTTGCGCATGTATTTGTATCTGCCGTCTGCTTCGTCAAAGTAGCGGATATTCATGCCATCGGGATAATCGGGATTGATGACAAGCCCATCGGGCAGATAGGCTGTCGTGCGCCAGACATTGGCAAGACCGAAGACGGAAATACATTCGTCAATGCCGTATTTGGCGCAGAGGTCGATATACCGCTGCATCGCAGTATAGTCATAAGCAAATGTGCCGTCGGGATGGCGGACAACCCCGATCATCGAGTATTCGTAAAGATTTGCCTTCTGGGGCATCTGATAACACCATTGACCGTTCCACGGGATCTCAGAAGCTACGACGGTGACACATTTGACACCGAGGTCGGCAAGCGATTTGACATACGGCTCGAGTACGGCAAAATGCGCATCTGACCACAGCGGAACCTCGTGTTTCCGCGCGAGGTTCGAGCAGTGCTGCCAAAGATCAAGATGGAAGCCGTTGTCCTTGTTGTCGGGGAAGACAAACGCTCGGACATCGACCGAAAATTCCGTTTCACAGAGCAGTTCTTCGTCAAAGACGCCGCGGCTGATATAGAATCGGATACGGCAGGGATAGATCCCCGCTTCGGTATCTGCGGGAACGGTCAGATGGAGATACACCGCTGCAATTTCGTTTGCGGGAATTTCGGCGGCAGGGAATTGCAGAAGTGCATCGGCACGGTACGTTCCGTCGTTGATGACATTCAGCGCAAGGTGTGCCATTTCTGCCGAAAACGGTGCATCGATCTCGGCACGAACGCATGGCAGCGCGGGATTCTGCGCAAAATATGGATTGTTGTCAAGCAGCAGAGAAAATGCCTGATCCGCACAAACCAAAAGCTGCAGGTCTGCAAAATCGTTTCTGCCGCAGACCGCTTTTGTGAATGAAGGATGATCCATCTGTGCGGGATCGGTATGGTGTGCGGTGTCGGCAGTCAGCTTAAAGGCGGCGGGACGCAGAGTGTGACGTAGTTGGAATGTCTGCATGGCGGTGTCCTTTCTTTGGCATCAATTGTTATGCGTACATTGTAATATAAAACGGCGGATTTGTCAAGAACCGATAGCAGAAAAACAGGAAAGATTCCTACTTGAAAAAGACCGCGTTTTATGTTATAATAGATAAGAAAACAGATCAGAACGAGAGGAGCGATGTTCATGCAGACATTGCGGGAATTATATAAGATCGGACGCGGACCGTCCAGCTCTCATACGATGGGACCGGAACGTGCGGCACGGCTGTTTTCGGCGCGGTATCCCGATGCGGACCGATTTGTCGTGATCCTGTACGGTTCGTTGTCGAAAACCGGTGCGGGACACGGAACAGATCGGATTCTTGTTGAGACCTTTGCACCGAAACCGGCTGAAATTCGGTTTTCCGATGATGAAGGACCTTTTGAACACGAGAATACCTTGGACTTACATGCATATCGGGACGGTATCTGCATCGGTACCATGCGCGTCTACAGCGTTGGCGGCGGTACCATCCGCATCGAAGGAGAAGCCGAGCATAAGCCGGAGGAGCGGTACGAGGAATCTACGTTCCACGAGATTGCCGAAATCTGTAAGCATCGCGGGATCCGTCTGTCGGACTATGTGATGGAGCATGAAGATGAAGACTTCCGCAACTATCTGCACGATATCTGGCAGACGATGAAGCTGTCTGTCGGGCAGGGTCTTACGACATCCGGAACGCTTCCGGGCGGACTGGGTGTTGAGCGAAAGGCGCAGTTTCTGTATAATCAGCGTCACATTGATGAAAGTCCGTCGACACGTGAAAACCGGATTGTCTGTTCCTACGCATTTGCGGTAACCGAACAGAACGCAGATGGCGGTACAATCGTGACGGCTCCGACCTGCGGTGCGTGCGGTGTTTTACCTGCGGTTCTCAAATATATGCAGGAAAAGAACGGCTTCTCGGAAGAAGATATTCTGCGTGCGCTGGCGGTTGGTGGTCTGATCGGCAATCTGGTCAAGCACAATGCATCGATTTCCGGTGCGGAATGCGGCTGTCAGGCAGAGATCGGTACGGCATGTTCGATGGCATCTGCCGCGCTTGCCGAGCTGTTTGAAATGGGAATTGACCAGATTGAATATGCGGCGGAGATGGCGATGGAGCACTATCTCGGGCTGACATGTGACCCGATTTGCGGTCTGGTACAGATTCCGTGCATTGAACGCAATGCCGTTGCCGCTATGCGTGCGATCAACGCGCTCAGTCTTGCAAATTTCCTGTCGGGAACCCGAAAGATTTCCTTTGACGTGGTGGTACGCACGATGTATCAGACGGGACGCGATATGTCCTCCAAATACCGTGAGACAGCAGACGGCGGTCTTGCGGCGATGTATCGCTGATCGGTCGGAAGCCTCTATATCAAATACGAAGAAACAAACACTGCTGTGTCCGATTGGTTACAGCAGTGTTTTTGCGTTTTTATGCATCCTCCGGCGGAATCAGATCGACATAGGTTGGGATATGACCGACTGCGGGAAGATATTTGTTCAGAAGATCATCGGTGGAAAAGGCAACCGTTGCGGTATTGATGCACGGATGTGCGCCGAATCGCGGTTCTGACAGCAGCGCGCGGTCAATCAGCAGCTTGACCTTGTGCTCGGGGTCAAAGATCAGACCAAGCGCGGAAACGGAACCGGGCGTGAGATTGAGCAGTTCGAGCAGCTTTGTTTCGTCGCCGAAGGACAAACGTGCAATGCCAAGCTCTTTTGACAGATATTTGGTCTTGAACGGCTTGTCTGCGGGCATTAACAGAAGATAAAAGACCGTCTTCTGCTGGTTGCAGAGAAAGAGATTCTTGCAGATCTTGAAGCCGAAGCGTTCATCGACGGCAAGACAGTCCTCCATTGTCATCAGCGGTTCGTGCGCGGTCCATTCGTAGGAGATGCCGCATTTGTCAAGAAAGGCAAAGGCATCCAGTTCCTTTTGCAGCGGGATATGACCGTCAATACCGTCGGCGATTGGTGCTGTGGTGTAAAGTTTGTCTGTCATGATATGGTATCCTTTGTGTTTCAGAAGAATCGTTGTAAGAAGGTCATCTTTTTGCGTCCCCGGGGAATGTATTTCCAGACGGAGAGGGAAAGGGCATCGGAATGATCGGTTTTTACAAATCCGCACTTTTCGAGTACGCGGTCAGAGGCTGGATTGGCGTCCTGTACACCGGCGATCAGTCCGTAAACCTTCGGCTGTGAAAGCGCCCATTCTGTTATTGCAGAGACCGCCTCTGTCATATAGCCCTGTCCGCGATACGCCTCCTCGGTTGCATAGCCGATCTCAATCAGTCCCACATGGTCGGGGTCTTTTTCAGGTGAGTTCATAAAAGCAATCGAGCCGACATAAGCGCCGTCCTCTTTTCTGTAGATGAGACGGTTGGTATACCACGCAAAGCGCGATTTCCGGTCATGCGCGGCACGTTCGGCAAGCTCATCCATGGCTTCACGGAATTCCTCTGTGCCAAACATCGGATCATCTGCGGGGGCATGCCGTTTTTCATCAAAGGATGCGCGGTCAAGCGGGACAATGCGGAGCCGCGCGGTTTCCAGCGTGATCAGAGGAACGGTTTTGTCGGTCATCAGTCCTTCCTCCGATTATAGACGTTTTCAAACCAAAGCTCGGCATCGGGAATCGGTCTGACAGGGACAAATTCGCTGGTGACTTCGCCTGTCATGCGCTCAAAGCGGGTTTCCTGAACATACGACGCATGCGCCGTATCAATTTCCTGCGGTTTGTCGGCGGCAAGCAGAGCGTCAACGGTGTCCTGCGTATAGACCGCAGAGCCGCGGGAAAGACCTCCGTGACGCAGATAATCGAGCATGGCACCGATGTAGACATACTGGGTGAGCAGAATGTCATGATCGATGAACAGTTCTTTGAGCGCGCGGAAATCCTTGGCGCGATGGACGGAGAAGAACCCTGCAAGCTGCATGTGGCGGTGCGCGTAGAGGTTGCCAAGTTCACCCGCATGGCGCAGAAACGCACCGCAGCGCGACATTTCCTCGGCAAATGCATCACGGACCGCAAGCAGTTCTGAAGCTGACATACCGTCGGTTTTATCAAGCAGTGCCGCTGTCAGCTGCAGCACCGTTTCCGACTGGTAGTAGACCTCGTCGGTCATCATACGCGATGTCGGTGCGGCAGTATGGTGCAGAGCGGCAAAGATGCCCTGTGCGGCGGGTGCGGATTCTTCTTTGGGCTGTGCGGATTTACCCGCAATGTGCTGTGCGGCACGGGCAGAACCGACCTGCGTGGAGTTCAGCGCAGTACCACCGGGACGGCAGATACCAAACGTACCTGCGGCTTCTCCGGCACAGTAAAGACCTTCAACTGAGGTCTGCCAGTCAGCATCCACCGCAATACCACCGTTGTTGTGCTGGGCACAGACGGCGATTTCAAGCAGCTCCGAGGTCAGATCAATGCCGTGATCGGCGTAAAGCCTGATCGCCTTCGGATTCATCTTCGCAAGACGTGCGATCGGTGTGTCAAGCAGGGCATCGGAGTTGGAAAGATACTGCCGCGGGATTTCTTCCAGCAGAGAGAAATCGAGCGCACCGTCTTTATCCGCACAGGTGGGATTGTGCATGAAATCAAGATACACACGGCGTCCCTTCTGCAGTTCCGCAAATACGGCAAGGTCCACAGCAGACGAACCGCGTCTGTCGTCCTTGTAAATTTTGCGCGGGTCAAAGGGCCATTCGTAGCCCTTTAAGAAGATGGCGGTAAGCTGATGGGATGCATCGGGGAAATAGTCGTTCAGAAATTCGTGTTCCGTGCCGTCCTTGTCAACGGAAATATAACGAGGGAGCACCTGTTGGTAGGTTCCCGACAGGTTCCAGCGGAATTTTGTCGAGGCGATACCGTACTGCGATTCGGTCAGGGATGCACCCTTGACACCGGCTAAGAACAGCGCACCGTGTGCACAGGTCTGGCTTTCGGGATATACGGTGGACTTGTATATAGCAGAGGGACCGCCTGCCGCCCAGATGAGGTTGTCGCAGAGGAAAAAGACCAGACCCGCGGGGTTGTCCTGCGTGATGGCATCCTCGCAAAGTGCCGCACATCCGGCAATTTTGGTTTGGCGGGTGGTATCATCACCGTCGTTTTCATCGGTCAGCAGACGGATGACGCGGCATCCGTCGACGATTGGAATGTTCTTTGCGCGGACACTTTTTTCCAGCGCTTCTGTCATCAGCTTGGAGGTCAGCGGTCCGCAGGAGGTCGCGCGCATCGCAGGGTCGTGATCGGTCTTATAGCCGACGTATTCGCCCATTTCGTTTGCGGGAAACGGAACACCGAGAGAAACGAGCTTGAAGAATGCCTTTGCAGAGCCTGCCGCCTCACACAGTGCAATATCACCGTGCATCGAGCCGCACTCAAACAGCGTCTCTGCCATACCGCGGACAGAATCTGGTATACCGCCGGCCAAGGTCAGCTTGTAATAGGTCTGCTTGTCGGAGCCGGTGTTGCGCGAGGTGCCCATGCTGATGCCTTCGGTCAGGATGGCAATGTCGGTCACACCGAGGTTATAAAGCGTATCCGCTGCATTGAAGCCTGCTGCACCGGTACCGACGATCAGGGTATGATAGGAGAAGGAGGGAATCTTGTAGACCGATCCCCAGTATTCGTAGGTCAGAAGTTCCATTGTTAATACCTGTTACAGTCTTGAAATGTGGAAGCCGCCGTCGAGGTTGATAACGTCGCCCGTGGAGTATGCAAACAGACCCGAGGTCAGACCGAGAACTGCATCTCCGATGTCAGAGGGCTGTCCCATCCGCTTGATCGGGAGCAGACCGCCTTCGATCAGCGCGTCGTACTTATCCTTGACAACGGCGGTCATATCGGTTTC
>JAFYTT010000315.1 GCA_017558715.1 Clostridia bacterium
GTTGTGATGTTCTGTGAGGATGATTGGGAGAATGTTCCCGAGGTCGACTACACGGAAGCAGCGACGATCGCGGCGGTATACTCCAAAGCGGGAGAAGCCAAGCACGCGACGGTGGATTACACGCATGTCCGCAATCTCAAAAAGCCGCCGAACGCCAAGCCCGGCATGGTCATCTACCACAAGAACTGGTCGGCGTATGTTACACCTGATGCAAAGGTGGTTGAGGGACTGCGGGTCTCTGCGAAAAAGGGAATTTAATGTGTATCGATACACAATCTGCTGAAATAGAATAAGTTAATATCAAAAAGATAAAACTGCCGTGTTTCCGTGAAAAAACGGAGTACGGCAGTTTGTTTGGTTTTAATGTGTAACGATATACATATCTGCTATGACAACGAACGGATATCGTCCGTCAATCCTGCGAGATAATCCAGCGATACATTATAATACCGGGCGAGAATGATATATTTATCAATGCCCATTTTCTGGACGCCGTTTTCCCATTTTCCGATCTGCTGGCGGGTTGTTCCGAGAAGTTCGGCGATTTCTGTTTGTGTGATATGCTTGGATTCTCTGACTTCACGAAGACGTTTATAATATGTAAATTCCATAACTGTAATTTGGCGTTCTGTGATGAACGTATTTTCCTCTCTGACGGATGCGGAGACTGTTTCCTGTACTTATTATAACATGAATTTTAAGAAAATTGTTCATTTCCTATTGACATGAACCTTAAAAGGTGCTATAATGTTTGTGGAATCTTAAAAGATGCATCGGAGGTTGTTATGGATTCTGTTTTTTCTCTGTTGTACCGATTTTCTATATCAGAATATCCGCAAAAGAATAACCGAAATCAAGAACTGATACTTGACAAGTTGTTATACTGTGAGGATGCATTGCTGAAAAGTTTTTCAAATGAACAGAAGGCGTGGTTTGTTCAATATCGCGAATGGATAGATCAGTATCATATGGACACGGAGGATGATGCATTTCGCAGAGGATTTATGCTTGCGGTGAAACTATTCGGAGAGATAGATTCATTTTTGGTGGAAAATATTTGACATCACAAATCGCTTATGATATAATGGTGACAAGAAAGGAGCTTGAACAGGATGAGAAAACGCACGCGCATTTTATGGATAATTGTCGGCATCATTTTGCTTTTGCTGCTGGTCGCAGGTTTGATTTATGCTCGGATATCTGGCACACATTATCCCGATGCGGTCTCCGAAGCGAACGGCATCTTTATGGAGTGGGTTGAGGAACCGACACGTGAAAATCTGACATTCCGAATCTGCAATCAATCGGATGATACCATATACGGCGGTTCGGATTATGTGGTGGAATACCAATTTCTTGGCGATTGGTATCAGGCGGTTGACCTGGATCGGTTTTGGACATATGATTTGGCTCTGTGGATCATTGAAGGACACTCCGTTCATACGGCGATGCAGGTAAACCCGTCACTTCGATACGACATCTTGCCTCCCGGAAAATGCCGCATTGTAAAGCGGTTTTATACAGTAGAAGATTTTACACTGTATGAGAATCGGAACAAATACATTGATCTCTATCTGGAATTTGAACTCGATTGAGAAGAAAATACCCCGTCGCACTGTCACATGGACAGGTTGACGGGGTATCTTTTTCATCATGTGTGTATCGCTACACGACTTTCCATCTGTTTTCAAACGTCGTACGCAGATCATCTGCAATTTTCTGCATCACATCGCCGTCAACCTTGCAAACCTGACGATCATACGTATAAAGACCGTTGATCTCATCCTCAACATCGGTGATCTGTGTGTATATCGTTACACACAAACCGCGGTTAATCATCGGAAGAACCTCGTATCGGTAGAGCTTTTCCAGCGATTCTGTCAGTGCTTTCGGCGTGGACAGCGTTTTGTAGCCGTAACTTTTCTCTGTGTTGAAGACGTGTCCGTCAATCTTGCATGCATATCCGCCGAATTCCGACAGAACAAGCGGGCGTTTACCATCGGATTTCAGATTCAGCCGACGGAAATAAACATGCTCGGACTGCACATCACTTTCCCGACCGTAAAACCATCCAGATGTCGCATCCCAGATACGGGTGTTATCCATATCATGATAGCGGCGGTACAGCGTGTCGGGATCAAACTGTCCCCAGCCCTCGTTGAAAATCGTATAATACACGACAGAGGGGTGATTGTAAAGAAGCTGTACCATCCCGTCTGCGGCACGGATGAAATTCTGCTTCTGAATATCCGATGCACGCCGTCTGATACCGCGGCGAATCCCGACCGTTGGCAGAGCCGTATCGCGCAAAAAGGAATATTCACCGTTGTTGACAAAATCCTGGAACACACAAATACCGCAGAGATCACAGAAGTAGTAAAAATACGGGTCATCGAGGCGGATGTGCTTGCGCAGCGTATCAAATCCGAGCGCTTTGACTGCTTCAATGTCATGGCGATACCCGTCGGGTGATGCCGGGAGATCGATGCCGTCCGGGAAATAGCCTTGATCAAGCAAACCGTGAAAATAATGCGGTTTTCCGTTCAGACACAGCACTGCCTGTCCGTGAATCTGTTCCGACGAAATCGTACGCAGTGCAAAATAAGACGAAATCGTATCCTCTCTGCAGTGGACTGTGAAACGATACACAAACGGATCGTCCGGAGACCAATGGTGCGGTTGATCGATGTGGATCGTTACACTATCATCTTCAAAGACAACGGATTCAGAACCTGTTCCTGTTTCATAAACGAGCGTTTTGGTCTCCGTTTCGCATCCAAGTACCTGTATTGTGACAGTATCGAGCGTGGGCGTAATGCGCAGATCGCGGATATATTCTTTGGGAACACATTCCACCCACGGCATTCCGCGCATACCCGAGGTCGGTGTATACCACATTCCGCCGCGTTTCTTTGATTGCTTTCCATAGGGAATGTCGGTATCCAGCGAATCTCGCACCAACACCGTCAGCGAATTGTCGCCGGCGATGACATACCCGGTAATGTCAAGCGTTGTAGGCAGAGGGAAGTTACATTGCTCTTCAAAGGTGTGTGATAGAAGTGTAACGATACACATCTGATCGGTTGGAGGCAAATGCAGAAGCACTCGTCCGCGAATATCCGATGCTGACAGCGTGACTGTCGTTTCATACAACCACGCTTCGTGATCCTCCAATGTTTTGCAGATACCGGAAAGAGGAGATTCCGGTGGAAACGGCAAACGGATTGCGCCGAGCGGTGTACGTGTTTCCGTTGTTTCATTGATACAGGACAGTGTCCAATCGGTCAGAAGACGGCAGGTGTCATCCGACCGGCGCAGGGCAGGACGCGGATAAATCCGATGCCAGTCAGCATCGTTCACATCATGCGGTACAGATAGACGGGAATTGTGATAATAGGACGGTTTCATGATGACTCCTAATCTCATTGTGTAACGATACACACAAGAGATCATTTCTTTTTCGGTGGTTTTTTATCTGATTTATGAGGCTTCGGCGTATGTTTTGAATGCTCCGACGTTGGCTTTTTCTTCTTCTTTTTGACAGCAGAGAAGCCAAACCAGCCGAGCTTTTTTCCAAGTCCGTAGTATTCGCCGTGTGCAAATGCTGCCAGCTGAGCCTTTTCCAGCCGCAGCTTACCGCTTTCATCAATCAGCGATTCATCGACATGCACGGAAACGACATCGGCGATGAACATATCGTGCGATCCCATCGGAATCACATCGGTGACACGGCAGGCAAGAGAAAGCGGTGCCTCGGCGATCATCGGGCAGGAAAAATCGGGAACTTCTTCCTTGGTCAGGTTGCATGCGGTGAATTTGTCAACTTTGGCTCCGGTGTACATCCCACAGTAATCGGCGGCATGAATCAGCGATTCTGTTGTCAGATTGATGACGAATTCCCCGCGTTCTTTGATGATGTTGTAGGAATGACGGCGCGGACGGACGGAGATATAAGTTTTCGGCGGAACGGTGCCGAGAATGCCTGTCCATGCGACAGTGATGATGTTGGACTCCTCCATTGTGCCGCAGGAGATCATGGCAGGCGGTACAGGAGCGATCAGAGCACCGCCGCGCCAGGTAACTTTAGCCATTGGAAAGATCCTCCTGTTTGTAAATCGTTACACATTCACCGCGGCGCAGGAACATCCCGTTGTCGGACAAAAGATACGGCACATCGAGCAGCAGAACGGGAATCGTTTCGTTTGCTGTAACGGTAAAGGCGTTCTCGGTTTCTGTGACCGTATACAGCGCATCCTCTGCGGTCGGGGAGACAAATGCCATCTGACCGAGCGACAGCGGCAGGAAATAAGATCGGTCATCTCCCGCATCGCTTGTCAGATCAAAGATCAGCATCCACTCGCGGTCGAGCGTTACGGTGTCGGCGGGAATCGATACAATGGCGCGGCTTTCGTTTTCCAATCGGATCGTCGCGGTGCGGCACAGCTCCTCTTCCTCGCCTGTGACAATGTTGTAGCGATAGAGACGGCCGGATGCGGAGACAAACGCTGTTCCGCGGTGAGAAACGTATACGCGGTAGGTACCGTCTTCCTTTGTAACTGAGGAGACAATGGGCTTCGCTGTACGGCGATGTGTATAGTAGGCAGGCTTGGGATTTCCGTCGTAGTCCACCTGTGACCAGCTGTTGGCGGCGGGCCAGCAGTCGTTGAACATCCAGAAAATGATACCGGAGGAATACCATGCATGGCGGCGGTAAAGCTCAACCATGATGCGTATCCACTCGCATTGCAGAAGCTGCATTTTATAAACGCGGTCATAGCCGTCCCGATATTCGCCGAACATGCCGCGTGCCATGCGGTCAACATAGCCGTAGAGTGTAATCGCGCCAAGTCCCGGATTATTTTTGGTGTGGTATTCGGAAACGGAAATATCGTCGCCGAAGATGTCTTCCTCGGTCATGAAACGGCGCAGAGAGGAGACATACGGCATACCCATTGCCGGCTGTTCCGCACAGAAGCGCGACAGATAGGATTCCATCGTTTCGCGGTAATCATCGAGCATACCGCCGCGTACCCAACCGAAGAACGTGCCCAAAAACTGGGTATTGTGCGTTGTACCGCGGACACCCGATGCATACGGTGTACCGCCGTATGGGCTGGAGGGCAGGAAGGGACGTGCGGGATCGAGATCACGGAGGACCGGCGCAATGCCTTCGAGCGCGGCACGGCGGCCGGAATAATGAGCCATGTTCTCGTCACCCGAAACCGCGTTTTCGTTGTCGCCCGACCACCATGCAAGACACGGATGATTGCGCAGGGCAAGAGCAGCAGCTTCCGTTTCATGTGTCAGTTTTTCGATGAACGTGTCGTCTTCTTCGGGATACTGTCCGCATGCCATTAAAAAGTCCTGCGTGACAAGGATGCCCATTTCATCACATGCATCGTAAAACGCATCATGTTCAAAAATGCCGCCGCCCCAGACACGGAGCATATTGTAGCCGCCATCAGCCGCACGCCGAACCAGCATGCGGAGCTTTTCGTCCGTTTCGGCAGACGGGAACGGCTCACACGGTACCCAGTTGGCGCCGGTACAGAAGATGCGTACGCCGTTGACCAGCAGATGGAAACACGAGGAACCTTCATTTCTGTCCCACTCAACCAGCTGCGGCGTTTCCTTGAGCTGTTTGGCAAGCATGGCTTCCTCGGATGCGGGCGCGTCCTCAATTTCCAGAATGGTAACGGTGCGGATGCCGAAGCGTGTGCGGGAGACTTCCTCACCGTCCACGGAAATACAAAGGGTATAAAGCGGCTGTTCTCCATAGCCGAGCGGATACCAGAGTTTTGCGTCGACGAGATCGGCAGTAAAGGAAATGACTGTATCGGTATCGCCTTTTTTCATCGGCAAAAGCTTTCTCTGACGGGTGTAAACCGCGGTTCCGTCGGGATCAAAAATGACAAAATCGGCGTATTTCTCACCGGTGATATCGGAAAATGACGCACGGACGGCAATCTGTGCCGCATAGTTGTTGATATCCTTGGTATGGATATATACATGTTCAAACCGATCAGCGGTTTGGGTTTCCAGATAAACGGGCTTCCAGATACCCATCGTGACAAAGCGTGCGACCCAGTCCCAACCGTAGGTGCATTGGATACGGCGGGTATAAAGACGTTCTGTCGTAAACGCACCGCTGCGCTGTGGCAGACCTTCCACTTCACGGATCGGGGAGCGGAAGTGAACCTCCAGCGTGTTTTCGCCTGTTTTCAGAGAGCCGTCGACGGGATAAGACCACGGACGGAACATGTCGTCGGCTTCCCCGATGCAGGTGCCGTTGAGGAAAACCTGACAGTAAACATCGAGCCCCTCGAAGGTTAAATAGGTGTTTTCCTGTACCGTATCTACACAGAAGGTACGGGTATAGGTAACATCACAGTTCTCGACCCACTGGCAGGTGTCGTTTTCTGTACGCCAGAACAGGTCGCCGAGAATGCCTGCCGCCTGTAAATCGGTATGGACACAGCCGGGTACCGATGCGGGAATATCATAAGTATGTGCGGCGTCGTCTGTGATATGACAGTGCCAGCTGCCGCATAAATATAATCTGTTCGTTTTCATAAGATAAAACTCCTGTTGGATTTGATGTATTCAGTATAGCACGGATCACGAAATTTGTCAACGGGATTACAAATCAAAACTGCCGCTCGATAGAAGAACGGCAGTTTTGTGGGATTATTCAACACTTGGGTCATTGCCTGCGGGCGGTTCCGCTTCTGTCGGCGGTGTATCGGGTGCCGGCTCGACCGGATTGTCCGTCGGTGTATCCGCTCCTTGGGCGGGAGGGTCGGCGGGTGTCGGTGGGATCGGTTCCGGTGCCTCGGTCACAGGCGGTGTGGGAACAGTCGGTTCTGTTGCCGGCGGTTCCGGGTTTACAGGCTCTGTGACAACAGGTGCGGGCGGAATTTCCGGTGTCGGCGGTGCGACGGGCACGGTCGGCGTCACAGGTGTTTGGGGCGTTACTGCCTCTTCTGTTTCTGTCTCGGTTTCACCTGTGCGGTCAACATAATGTTCGTGACAGAACGAATTGACTGCACGTGTTTCGACGGCAGAGGTACCGCAATAGCGTTCCTCACCGAGCAGTGCCGCAAAGTACGGCATGGAAGTCGAATCGGTTACGCCATCCTCGGGCTTCCAGTCGCGGTATACATACTGTGCATCGGAAACGGTGACCTGAACCGGGAAATCGCGGTTTTCGACCTGAACCAGCGCGACCTTGGTCAGATTTGCCTCGGGACAGTCTTCACATGCCACAGCACCCGTAACCTTGTCATAATCGACGAGGACATGGATATCACATGCGGTGGTCGGTGCGGTTTCCATGGTGAAGTAACCCGTTTCAATGCGGCTTCCGCGCAGATCGTGACGGCAGGCATCGGTGACGAGCTTGCCGGAATCAACGCAGTAGGTTGCCGTAACAACGCCGCTGGCAACATCAAAGGTATCAAGCGGCTCGCCCGTGCGCTGAGATTCCTCAATCAGCGGCTGATGCAGGCGCGTCATGACAACGTCCCATATCTTTGTCGCAGGGCTGACGGTAGAGATATTGCCGATGGTGCGCAGTTCCGTATAACCGAACCAGCAGGCACCGACATAATACGGTGTGTAGCCGCAGAACCAGCGGTCATAGTCATCGGTCGCTGTACCGGTCTTGCCGGCGACATCGACATACTTCTGCAGCGTAACTGCCTTTGCCGTACCGTTTTTGACAACGTTCTGCAGCATCTTGGTCATGATGGACGCCGTCTGCTCACTTGTGACGATTTCGGTCTCGGGCGCATTGTCGATGAGAATCTCACCGTTTTTGTCGAGAATTTTGGTAAACGTGCGTGCCTCGGTATAAATGCCGTCATTGGCAAGGAAGGAGTACGCCTGGGTCATTTCACGCGGTGAAACACCGACGGTCAGTGCGCCGAGTGCCAGCGGAGCATAGTCGATATCGGACAATACCGAGCCGTCAACACGTTCATAGCGGTCGGTGATGGAGGTAAGACCGATGCGCTGGGAGAAATTGTATGCATTCTGCGTACCGTACATATCCAGAACCTTCATGGCAATGGTATTGACGGAACGCTCAACAGCGGAGTTGACGGTTGTCAGACCCTTGTAAACGGCAGGCAGGTTGGCAGGGTATGCTGTGTATTTGACATTGCCGGCTGTGTCTGTCTTTTCGTTGAACATGAACGGCGTATCGTCCACGATGGTGCCGTAGGTGATCAGTCCTGCATCCAGTGCGGGTGCATAGACGGTCAGCGGCTTGATCGAAGAACCTGGAGAACGCTTTGCCATAGTTGCGATATTAAATCCGCGGGACAGCGTCTTATCACCTCTGCCGCCGACCAGACCCAGAATGTTGCCGGTCTTCGGATCGGTGATGACCATGGAGCATTCCGGCTTGATGGCAGATGCAACACGCGGGAAGTTGGAGTCGTCTTCAAATACATCTTCCAGCGTCTGCTGCACGAACGGATCCATCGTCGTATAGATCGAAAGCCCCTGCGTATACAGCATGGTCGATGCGGCAATATACGAAATATTCAGTTCTTCCTGCAGGGCCGCGATGGCATCCTCGATGACCGCATCGGTAAACCAGGAGTTGGTTGTCGTACCGGTTACCTCATCATAGGTCATATTGAGCACTAGCTTGCGGCTGACCGCGACATTATATTCCGCTTGCGTGATCAGACCGTGCTCCAGCATTTCCGCAAGAACCTCGGTATTGCGGCGGGTTTCGTTGTTTTCGGGATTTCGGTAGGGATTGTAATACGTCGGGGATTTCGGAATTGCGGCAAGGGAGGCACATTCCGTCAGATTCAGCTCATCGACATCCTTGTTGAAGTATCGCTGTGCCGCCGCACGGATGCCGTACGTACCCTGACCGAACGAAATGGTGTTCAGATACAGCTCGATGATCTCTTCCTTGGATTTCTGCTTTTCCAGATTCAGTGCACGGAAGATTTCCTGTACCTTACGCTGAATAGTGACATCGTCATCCTGCGTGATGTTTTTGACCAGCTGTTGGGTGATCGTTGATCCGCCGCGGGAATCAAGTCCCGTGATCCACTTGAACGTCGCACCGATCGTTGCATACCAGTCAACGCCCTTGTGCTTCCAGAAGCGGTGATCTTCAACGGCGACAAAAGCATCGACGAGATCCTGCGGCAGGTCGGTATAGGCGACCCACAGACGGTTTTCTGTGCTGTGCAGACGCTGGTCCTCAATTTCCACGGGAACACCGAGCGGATTTTCGGAAAAATCCATATAGTAAAGCCGCGTGGTCAGGTCCTGCGATGTGGTCAGCAGGGAGGTATCTACCGTCGGGTCAACATAATTTTTGATCCAGAGTGCAAAGACACCGCCGACGATCGTACCCGTGATCATGCCGATCAGCGCAACGGTCATCAGAATGTTGAGTATCCATGAGAACATGCGCAGAATAACACGGCCGACGAGGGCGAGTGCATAGAGAACCTCACGTCCCCAGTGTACGCGATTTTCATCCTTTTCTTTTTTCTTCGGCGGTGCGTTGACATAGATTTTTTTCGGTGCGGCGGTTGTCTGATCGGGATTTTCTGCGGGTGGTGCCGTCTCCGGTTCCTGCGCCTGACCGGTCGCTTCTTCTGCCGCCGATTGTGATTGCGGGGCGCTGACAGCAGCATCCGTCACAGGCGATTTGTTTGGCTGTGGGACGCTTTGTTCGCCGCGTACGGTTTCGTTTTCGTTCATGGTTAACTCCTTTTTTTGATGGAGGATAGTTATCGGTTCGCTTGGGTGCAGTTATTTCAGTATGACATTTTCCGCACCGAGCAGGATTTCAAATTGATGAAGGATATAGGGAGACAGCATCATCGGCGGAACCACGCCCCGATGATATTCTGCCGTTTCGCTGTCATAAAAGACCACGGATACACTATGACTGCCCGCTCCCTGTACCGCCGCAAAGATCTGTGCGTAATTTTCCGCATGTGCATATTGCAGATCACGCGCATTGACACGCGGAACACGCAGATACAGTGTTTTGGCATTTGGCGGAATCGGTGTATCGGATACCGCACGTGCGGCGGGATGCGGTGATGCGGGCGCGGCATTGGCAGATGCGTGGGGTATCTGCGGTGCTGTCTCCACTTTTTGTGCTTCTTCACTGACAGCATCATTGGTGCGGAGCGGGAAGATCGTGCGTGCAAGCAGCTTCGGCGCTTCTTCCTCGCGCACGGAAAGCTCGCCTGTCACGAAGATCGCGGTATCGTAGGACAGATACGCCGCACAGGATTCCAGCACCTTTGGGAAGACGATGACCTCCATTTCGGCATAACGGTCTTCCACGGTTACAAATGCCATATTGTCGCCCTTGCGTGTCAGCTTGGAAACGCGCTTGGATACAAGACCGGCGATACTGACAATCTGTTTGTCACGGAAGTCTCCCGTATCGGTTGGCAGAACTGCTGTACCGTCCGCCGATTCCTCGGTTTCAAACGAGGCAATGATCGAACCGATTTCGGTCGGCTTCAGCTGTTCCAGATGCATACTGTAATCGTCCAGCAGATGCCCGGAAAAGCACTGTCCCGTTGCACTGCGTTCCAAGAGCAGCTTTTCTCTGTTGGAAATTTCCGGAATATCGGGATAGCGGTAACCTTCAAGGGTCGGTTTTTGCGTGCCGTGGGAGGTATCCTCCGATGCAGCGGAAAACAGATCAAGCTGACCTGTTACCGCAGATCGGGCGCGGTCAAGATACAGATCCATGATGGTCTCGTAGCTTGCCATCATCTGACTGCGCTTCTGCGGCATACGGTCGAATGCGCCGCTGGTGATCAGAGGTTCCAGCTGACGCTTCGTGCAGTCCTTGTCCGCCATGCGTGCAACAAAGTCTTCGAAATTGACAAACGGTGACTTTTCGCGTTCACGGATGATCTGTTCGATAAACGGTGCGCCGACATTGCGGATTGCCATCAGACCAAAGCGGATGCCCCATGTTCCGTCCTGTTCCGTATAGCGGAAATACTTGCCGCTTTCGTTGATATCGGGACCGAGAATCGGAATGTGAAGCCGCCATGCTTCTGCGATATATTCCGAGGTTTTGACGATGTTGCCCGTGACCGAGGTCAGCATCGCGGCAAGATACTCGCCGGGATAATGGCGTTTCAGATAAGCGGTTCGGTAGGTTGTGATGGCATATGCCGATGCATGCGCCTTGTTGAATGCATATTTTGCAAAGCCCGCCATATCGTCAAACAGCTGACCG
This sequence comes from Clostridia bacterium, assembly GCA_017558715.1. Taxonomy (GTDB): domain Bacteria; phylum Bacillota; class Clostridia; order Oscillospirales; family CAG-272; genus RGIG3925. Next base: position 11,252 of record JAFYTT010000315.1, read on the forward strand.
GCAGATGTTTCATCCATGCCGGCAGCGATGGCACCGGTGTTGATGACCGTACCGTCATCGGATGTCTGCCCGTAGATGAATGCCTGCCGCTCCCGTTCCATGACATCGGTTTTCTTTTTTGCCATGGCGCGGCGTACCACATCGGCACGTCCGAAGGTGTATCCGCCGATGGTGCGGCAGATCTGCATGACCTGCTCCTGATAGACGATGCATCCGAACGTGACATCGAGGATATCGGCAAGCAGAGGAGATGAATAGGTGATCTTATCGGGATTCTGGCGGTTGGATAAGAATTTCGGGATCGAGTCCATCGGACCCGGGCGATAAAGGGAGATCGCCGCCACGATCATTTCAAGATTTTCGGGGGACAGCTGGGTAAGCATATTGCGCATGCCTGCCGATTCCAGCTGGAACACGCCGAGCGTCTGTCCGCGCCCGATCATGGCATACGTTTCCGCATCGTCAAGCGGAATGTTCGAGAGAGAGAATGCAGGATCGCGCTCTTTGATCTGCTCTTCGGTATCCGAGAGAATTGTCAGATACCGAAGACCGAGAAAGTCAATCTTGAGCAGTCCCAGCAGGGCAACGGTGTCCATGTCAAACTGCGTGACGGTCATGCCGCCGTTTTCTGCGAGCGGGACATAGTCCATGACAGGACGGTCGGTGATGACAACACCTGCCGCATGGGTTGATGCGTGACGCGGCATGCCTTCCAGTGCACGGGCAAGATCCATCAAGGTACGGATCTGCGTGTCGCCATCATATTTTTCTTTCAGTTCCTTCTGCTCCAGCGCACGGTCAAGCGTCATGTGCAGATCCTGCGGGATCATTTTTGCAATTTCATCAACCGTGTTGTACGGCATGCCGAGTGCCCGTCCGACGTCTCTGACCGCGGCACGTGCGGCAAGGGTTCCGAAGGTGACAATCTGCGCGACATGATCTTCTCCGTATCGGCGGCGGACATACTCGATGACCTCACCGCGGCGGGTATCGCAGAAGTCGATGTCAAAGTCCGGCATCGATACGCGCTCGGGATTGAGAAACCGCTCAAACATCAGGCTGTAACGGATGGAGTCGACATCGGTGATGCCGATCAGATAGGCGATCAGCGATCCCGCACCCGAACCTCTGCCGGGACCGACGGGAATTCCGACGCTTTTTGCATAGCGGATGAAATCCCAGACAATCAGATAATATTCTGCATAGCCTGTCTCGCAGATGACGCGCCATTCATAGTCGATACGCTCCCGATATTCCGAGACGGGATGTGCATCGGTAAAGGTGAGAGCACCCGAACGGACCTTTTCGACAAAGCCTTCCTTTGCCAGCCGCAAAAGATATTCGGGTGCCGGCGTTTTGTCGGGTGTTTCAAAAACGGGAAGATACAGCTTGTCAAAGCAGAAATCAAAGTGACAGCGCTTTGCAATGCGGCTTGTGTTGCGCAGGGCTTCCTCGTCGCCCGGGAAAAGAGCGGACAGTTCTTCTGTTGATTTATAAAAATATTCGTCGGTTTCAAATCCGATCGGTCTGCCGTCGGTGATGACGGTATTCGTCTGGATGCACATGAGAATTGCCTGTGCATCGGCATCGGTTCTGCGCGGATAGTGGACATCTCCCGTGACAACCATGGGGATTCCACATTCTTCTGACAGCTTGCGCAGACCGCGGTTGACCTCTTTCTGGATGGCAATGCCGTGATCCTGAAGCTCCAGATAGAAGTTGTCCTGTCCGAAGGTTTCGTTCAAAAAGAGTGCGTACTGCTTTGCCCCGTCATAATCTCCGCGGGAGAGCAGAGAGGGGATATAGCCGCCAAGACACGCCGAAAGACAGATCAGACCGTCATGGTACTGTGCGAGCAGTTCATCGTCGACCCTCGGTTTGCCGTAAAAGCCCTCGGTATAGCCGCGGGAAACAAGCGCGATCAGATTTTTATAGCCCTGCTCGTTTTCACACAGCAGAACGAGGTGATAGTAATTGGACTCTCTGTCTGCCGTCTTAAAAAAGCGGGATTTCGGAGCGACATAGACCTCACAGCCGATGATTGGCTTGATGCCTTCTGCCATGCACGCACGGTAAAAAGCAACAGCACCGTACATGACACCGTGGTCGGTCAATGCAACAGCCGTGTGTCCGTTTTCTTTTGCAAGGCGCGGGATATCCGTGACACGGACAGCACCGTCAAGCAGACTGTATTCGCTGTGCAGATGCAGGTGAACAAATTCATTCGATGCAAGCATGAGGCGGCTCCTTTCTTGTCTTTTTTATGGGAGATGGGAAAGTTATGCTTTGTGATCGGTCTCCTGTTTTGCAAAATCCACGATCTTCTGCAATCTGTGATTGAGTCCCGATTTTGTCAGAGGCGGGTTATGTAGTACCGCGAGATCCTTGAGCGGAAGCTCGGGATTTTCAAAGCGCAGATGTGCTGTCTGCTGCAGTTCTACGGGGAGCAGACGCAGACGGTCCCCTTCGATCATTTCGCGGATGGCTTCGTACTGGGTCGCTGCCGCTTTTGCGGTTTTTCCCATATTGGCGATTTCGCAGTTGATGGCACGGTTGGCATCGTTGCGCATGGATTTCATGATTTTTGCTTCCATGACTGTCAGGGACGCTTTCTGTGCGCCGATCGTGGTCAGAAAGTCCTCGATGGCTTCGCTTTCCTTATAATAGAGCACCGGCATTCCTTTGCGCGCCGTATGCTTGGGCGGCAGATTGAACTCCTCCAGGAAATAACCGATCGTCTCCGCCATGTCATCCTCGGAAAGCACCATGTCGAGATGGTAGTACGCCGTCGGGTCTGTCACGTTGCCGCAGGAGAGGAAAATGCCGCGCAGATATGTGATTTTGCAGTGATCGCACAGACTGCCCTCATGCGGAAGTGCACCGAATCGACCGTCATCGGTCAGTGGGAAGCACTCGCAGATGACTTTCGCCTGCGCTCCCGTCAGAGAGATCTGGTAGCTTTCACCGCCTTCTTCCGCATCGTGTGCATCGGATTCCTCGCCGACAACGGAGAGAAGCTCGCTTTCATCGGTAAAGCCGGCGGAATCGATATCGCCGAAGCATTCGATCAGCAGACTGACGGTCAGTGCGGCGGTCTGACGGCTGCGTGTTGTGAAACGGATTTCACGGTCAGAAAACTGATTCGCCGCGCGCAGAATTCCAAGCAGAAGTGCCGTTCGACAGCACATTTTTTTGATTTTTAACTCGCATAACGCCGCTTTGGTTTCGGCAGCAAAGGACATGATGATTTTTCCTCCGATGTTGTATCATAAAAACAGAATGGTTCAGGGAAGGATGCAGTCGGAAAGGGTGCGGATTTCCGGTTCGATCCAGATGTCGTGCAGATCATGGATGCGCTCGCGGAGCAGATCGATCAGCGACAGCACGTCGGCTGAGGTCGCACCTCCGCGGTTGATGATAAATCCGGCATGCTTTTCGGAAACCTGTGCGCCGCCGACAGCAGTCCCCTTCAGACCTGCCTCGTCGATCAGCTGTGCCGTGAAATATCCGGGATACCGCTTGAAGGCGCTTCCTGCCGACGGATATTCCAGCGGCTGTTTTTCGCGTCTGCGGGCGGTGATGTCTTCCATTTCCGCGCGGATGGCGTTGGTGTCACCGTATTCGGTGGAAATGCGCGCCGATAACAGGATATCGGGATGCTCCGAAAATCGGGACGTGCGATAGGCAAACTGACATTCAGCCCCCGGTACTGTACGGATTTCCCCTGTTTGAGAATCAAGATACGTCACATCGATGATGCGGTCGCCGATCTCACCGCCATAGGCACCGGCGTTCATGCAGACCGCTCCGCCGAGTGTCCCAGGAATCCCGTAGGCAAATGCGAGTCCCGCAAGTCCCAGGTCGCGCGCGGTACAGCAGATCGATGCAAGTGTTGCTCCTGCTCCTGCTGTGATGACATTCCCGTCCACCGTGATGCTCTTCATTGCCGTTGTAAACAATACACAACCCGCAAAGCCTTCATCGGGGCAAAGGAGATTGGAGCCGTTGCCGACAAGCGCACAGGGGATCCCGTATTCTCTGCATGCAAGCAGAACGGTGCGTACCTGCTCCGCGTTTTCGGGGAAAGCGGCAAGCGCGGCAGAACCGCCGATACGGAACGTCGTATGCGCGGAAAGCGGAAGCTGTTCTTTGACGGTGATGTTATTTTCAGTCAGGCGGGTATGTACCGCGTCTTTCGCGGCGACGGCTTGACAGATCTGTGTGGACATGGCAGGCTCCTTTTTTGGCGGCGTGTTTTCGATGGATATTCATACTTATATTATATCAAATTTCTTTGGCAAATAACAGAGGTTTTGCAAAAATTTTACGGATTTCTTACAACTTTCTTGAAAAGTATCACCGATCGTTCATACCGCAGACACAGGTTTTCGTGGAAAAGACGATGATATCAAAAAATTTTGAAAAATTTCAAATGGGTATTGACAAATACGTATTGATATGATATCATTATGATATCAACCAACAGGAGGTCATTTTCATGAACGAAAAAATTCTCAACACAAGGAAAAACGGTCTCGGTATGCTTCTGCTGTGGGGTATTCTGTATCTGGTATCGATCGGACTTGTTATTTTCGGCGGAACGCAGATGGATGCATACAATTACGCCATCGGTATTCCCGTATTTGCCGTCGGTATCATTTGGGTGTGCATCGGCTGGATCCCGTTCCTCGGTCTGAAGCTGCTCAACCCCGGTGAAGCACTTGTACTGACATTGTTCGGTAATTACATCGGTACCCTCAAGGGCGACGGTTTCTACTGGGTCAACCCGTTCTGTACCGCAGTCAATCCCGCGGCAAAGACAAAGCTTTCCCAGTCGGGAGACGTTGACAGCGGCGCAAA
>JAFYTT010000316.1 GCA_017558715.1 Clostridia bacterium
CGTCAAGACGCGGGATATATAAGGGATACTTCGCCGCCCAGACGATCTTGTCGGAGATATCGTCAAGATGATAGTGAATGTGCTTTGCCTCATATGCAATACGGCGCACCATGTAAAAGCCTTTTGCACGAAGTTCGGGATGTCCGTCCAAAACCAGACCGCCGCCCTGTCCGCTCGGATAACCGTCCTCATCATAGATCCAGATGCCGAGATCATGTGCCTCCATGGCGTCGAGCAGAACGGAGAATTTCTCCAGATTTTCTTTGGAGGAGGTAAAGCCGTTTGCGAACGGAACATTGGTCACCGCACCGCCGTAGCCGTAATCGCGATAGGCATCCATGTGTGCGTTGTAGTCTGCCATCCAATGATGGGTCATCGGAAAAACACGGTACTGCAGTGCCGGGGTTTGGAATGCTTTCAAGTCTTTCATAAGATCGTTCCTTTCTGAAATATGTTTCATTGATTTCAGTATAGCGGATTCTTTGGGATTTGTCAATACAGTTTCCCTGATTTTTCTTGACGGCGGCGCATTTTTGTGATATGATGGGAGCAGAAACCATGTGATAAAGGAGAGAAGATCATGATCTATGATATTTCGCAGGAACTGTTGTCCTGTGCTGTTTACCCCGGTGATCCGAAACCGACGTTAACACCGCTGAAACGGATGGCGGATGGGGCGCTTTACAATCTGTCCTCACTCTCCATGTGTGTGCACAACGGCACGCATATCGATGCGCCGGCGCATTTTCTGGCGGATGGAAAAACGGTGGAACAGCTTGATATATCTGCCTGTATCGGACGCTGTTATGTTTATCGGCAGGAAGGTGTGCTGTCGGCAGAAGATGCGGAAACCATCTGCATCGCGGCAGAATCGGTCGGCGGCGGTGAGAGAATTTTACTGTCGGGCGGCACGGTTGTAACAGAGGATGCGGCAGAGGTCTTTCTGCGGCACGGCGTGCGTCTTGTCGGTGTGGATTCCCAATCGGTCGGACCTTCTGACGCGCCGATGGCGGTTCATCTCAGACTGCTTCGGGCAGAAGTCATCCTGCTCGAAGGTCTGGTGCTCTCTCATGTTCCGATGGGCGCGTATACCCTTTGTGCGCTTCCTCTCAACATCGCGGGATGCGAGGGTGCACCGTGCCGCGCGGTACTGATCGGGGAGGATTGACCGATGTTCGGACGTTATTTTGCCCGCCGAAACCGTGCCCATAATGAAGGATTCCGCATGGACGGTTATATCCGCTCCCAGAATGACGAACCTGTCCGACACATGAGATACGGCTGTAAAACCATGGATTACAATGGATGCGAGGTCATTGCCTGTTATCATGCGCTGTTATCGCTCGGTATCACCGCTTCCTTTTCTGAAGTGACAGCGGTCTGCTCGGAGATCGGACTTTGGCTGTTCGGGCTTTGGGGGACAAGACCGCGTGCGCTGATTCCCTTCTGCCGCAGGTACGGGATTGCGTATCGGCGATACCGCAAACGGGATTTTGATACAATGACAGAGAATGTCGTTCTGTATGCGTATTGGAATCCGCGCTTTCATGGGATCCACACCGTGGAGCTGCACCGCACACAGAGCGGTTACATCGTCACCAATCTCGGCTATCTGCGCGGACGGTATTTTTCATCGATGGGAGATGCTCTGCGCGCCATTCGGACACCGATGGCGATTTTGTGTCTGGGAATCTCCCTAAAACAACCGTAAGCGGAGTAAAATATCGGTTTTTTCGGAACATCAACCACCAGTTGCGGGAAAAATCTATGTTTGGTTGAGTAAACTCCACGGCTGCTCCATTCCAAAATGATATGGGATGTGGTATGATACTGTCAACGGCGGAATAGTTCTGCCGAATCCATACAATACAGGAGCGTTTGAATATGATGACAAACGAAACACTCGGCGCACGGTTACAGAGACTGCGCAAGGCAAAGAATATGACACAGGACGAAGCTGCAGAGCGGCTGAATGTTTCCCCGCAGGCGGTTTCCAAATGGGAAAATGATCAGTCCTGTCCCGACATCATGCTTCTGCCGCAGATCGGCGAGCTGTACGGCGTGACGACCGACATTCTGCTCAAAGGAGAAGAATCCGTACCGGATGCCCGCATTGCATCACCCGAGGAGCGCAAGAGCTTCCATCAGATGATGCTTCGCATCAAGGTCAATTCCGCAGACGGCGATATCGTCCGTGTCAATCTGCCGCTTGCGCTGATCAAAATCTGTCTGGAATCGGGCATGGCGATTCCGCAG
>JAFYTT010000036.1 GCA_017558715.1 Clostridia bacterium
GCGGAACATCGGGGATATCACCCATACATTCCAGACTCATCACACCGTTGTAGCCAACCTCAGCCAGTGCCGTGATAAAATTGTTCCAGTTGCCCTTTCCCTCGCTGTGATGGAATGGGATACGGTGTGCATCGCGCGTTCCGTCGTTGTCGTGGACATGCAGACACTTCAGATACGGAGCTGCGAGCCGCACAGCATCGCCGAGATCATGATCAAACACCAGCGCATGACCCGTATCGAAGCAGATACCCGCCTTCGGATGATGCAGGATGTCCAGCACCTCGACAATGCGGTCCATCGTGGAAATACGGTGTCCGCGGAACGGCATGTTTTCAAGACAGATTGTCACGCCGTACTTTTCGCAGTCGGGAAGCAGATCCGCCATCAGATCGACCGTCAGCTTCTTTGCAAGCTCGGGTTCTTCTTCATTGCCCCAGCCGTAGGGCATCTGCGGATGGAACACCATATACGGAATTTCCATCATGTGGCAGGCAAGCACCGCGCGGTGGAAGCATCGCCAACCCTCCGCACGGGTATCCGCTTCTGTGTCATATGTCGGCCACGGACCGTGCAGCTGATTGATGACGATGCCGTGATGCGCCGCCGCGGATTTGTTGTCATCGCAGAATTTTTTTAGAGCCGCATCGTCGTGGAAAATCGGATCCTTGATATCGCACATCGACTGATCCGCCGCTTCATAACCGATTTCCGCCATTCGTCCGTAAATGCCGTCTGCATTCTCTCCGTACCAGAAATAGCCGGTTGTATTTCCTACTTTCATTGTCTTTACTTCCTTTCCAAAATGTTAAGCCTGTTTTGCTTTCCGTATGGTGTCAATCACGTCGGCGATGTCTTTGCATACATATTCCGCCGCATCCTTTGCCGCCTGTACGCCGTTTTCCATGGCACAGCCGTGATAAGGCGCGAGCATCGCAATGTCGTTGTAGTTATCGCCTGCCGACCAGATGTCTTTGCGGGCAACACCCATATGCGCTGCATACCGTGCAATCGCTTCTCCCTTGTCAACACCTCTGGGCGGAATGTCCATGCATCTGCCGTTCGGCTGCGGATTGAGCCATTCGCCGAATTCCGCACGGAAGATGTCCCCAACGTCGTTTGCCTGAAAACCGGGTTCACCAAAGGCACTTGCCATGTGGAACGCACCGATTTCATCAAGCAGTGTGTGCGGAGAATACATATCGCCATCCTCCTCACCGCCGTCGGGCAGATGCGCGGAAAAGTGATACCGTACCGTGCCGCAGATCAGCGCAAAATAATCGCCGACATGCTCCCAGCACCGCTCTGCAAGCGTACGTGCCAGCGTCTTTTCACCGATCATGATACTGCCGTCAGCCGTTCGGTCGAGAATCAGATTCCCCGCCCGATCGTAAATCTGCGCACCGTTCAGCGCAATGATGAAGTCAAAGTCGAGCTTGCCGTTCTGATCAAGCTCGTACCAGCTCCAGCGCCAGTCACGTCCCGTCACCACACCGAACAGACCGCCCTCGGCGCGGAAGTCACGGATCGCCGCGAGCACCTCTGCCGTTGCGGGATAACCGTCGGGCGTATATTTGTGGCAAAGTGTCCCGTCAAAGTCACTTGCCAGGATTGTTTTTATCATACCGTTGGTCTCCTTCACACGTTCTTTTCCGTCATTATACCATATTTCCCGTCCGATTGCAAGCATCGCGGGCATATTCCTCCGAAAAACAACAAATGCCGCATGTATCGCTTGGATGCATGCGGCATATTGGGAATTATGCTTTTTTCTTATGGAGATAATAGGCAAGAAACGGCTTTTCCAGCACACGCTTGATGCGGAAGAACAGCGTTTTCTTATCCTTGATCGGCGGAAGCAGGAGTGCCGTCAGGTCACACGCATGTGCCATGCAGACATCGGTAAAGATCTGGTCGCCGACATGCGCGATTTCCTCTTTTTTGTACGAGGTTTGTGAAAGGAACTGCTTCATCGTCCCTGTCAGCGGCTTGTGCGCATCGGGGTACGCAATGAAACCGAGGGATCGGTTAAACAGCTCCACGCGCTCGGCAGTATTGTTGGAAATGAATCCGATTTCAATCCCCGCCGCATGCAGTTCACGAATCCATGCAAGCAGTGATTCCGTCGGTTCGGGATCGTCGTAGGTCACAAGCGTATTGTCAATGTCGCACATCAGAAATCGGATGCCGCGCGAGGAAAGATAGTCCGCATTGTAGCAGTAGATATCCCGTTGGTAGTCATCGGGCAGAAACAGATTTCGCATAACGCTTCACCGATTACAGATGAATGTGCTGATGGATATGCGACAGGCGGTCGTATTCTTCAAAATCGACAACGGAGAGGATATGTTCCAGCTCACCGTCACCCATGACCGTCGTTCTGCCTGCAGCATATTCCTCATCGACCTTCTCCTTCATCTTGGCGATGATCGGTGCGCGCTTGTCGACGGCTTCATCACCCTTCAGGCGGAAGTAACCGTTGAGCCAATGCGCAATGCCGGCAAGACCGGAGTGCGAGTCGACAGCGACCGTTGCAGGTCTGCCGAGAATCTTTTCCGTATTGAAGATGTTGTAGATTTCCTCGTCCTTGAGCAGACCGTCCGCGTGAATACCCGCACGGGTGACATTGAAGTTACGTCCGACAAACGGCGTTCTCGGCGGGATATCGTAGCCGATGTTATGTTCAAAGTATTCTCCGATTTCGGTGATGGCGGAAAGATCCATGCCATCGGTCGTACCGCGCAGAGAGCAGTATTCGATGACCATCGCTTCCAGCGGGCAGTTACCGGTACGCTCACCGATACCGAGCATCGAGCAGTTGACGGAGGAGCAGCCGTAGAGCCAAGCCGTCGCGGCATTGGTAACGACCTTATAGAAGTCATTGTGACCGTGCCATTCGAGCAGTTCGGACGGAACACCGGCGTAGTGCATCAGACCGTAAATGATACCCTGTACCGAACGCGGCAGTGCAACACCGGGATAGGTGACACCGTAGCCCATCGTATCGCAGGCACGGATCTTGACCGGAATACCGGTTTCGTGGCTGAGCTGGGTCAGCGCGTCTGCCAGCGGGACGACAAAGCCGTAGAAGTCGGCGCGGGTGATATCTTCAAAGTGACAGCGCGGGGAGATGCCGTATTCCATGACCTGACGCGCGATGCCGAGATACTTTTCCATGGCCTGCGCACGGGTCAAGCCCATCTTCTTGTAGATATGATAGTCGGAGCAGGAGAACAGGATACCCGTTTCACGGATACCGAGGTCCTTGACGAGCTGGAAGTCCTTTTCGTTGGCACGAATCCAGGTCGTGATTTCCGGGAACGGCAGACCGAGGTCCATACAAGCCTTCACCGCTGCACGGTCCTTTTCGGTATAGACAAAGAATTCGCTCTGACGGATGATGCCCTTGGGACCGCCCAGCTTTGCAAGCAGCTGATAGAGATGGACGATCTGCTCGACCGTAAACGGAGAGGTGGACTGCTGACCGTCGCGGAATGTCGTATCGGTGATCCAGATATCGGCGGGCATGTGCATCGGAACGTTTCTGTGGTTGAACGCAACCTTCGGGATGGAATCGTAGTCGAACAGATGACGGTACAGATTCGGCGTTGCGCGATCCTGCAGACTGTAGCGGTACGCGTGCTGCTCGAGCAGGTTGGTTGTTGTATCAAATTCAAGGGTGGGATTGCTCTTGTTTACTTTCATGATATGATTTCCTTTAGGTAAAATGTGTTATATAATATGATACACCAAAAAATGAATTTTTGCAATAGGAATCCTGCATTATTTTCGATTTATTCATAATTTTATTGGCAGAATATGAAGGAATTGTATATTCGTTTTTCATATCATGCATTGATACACGACTTTCCTGCATGGTTTTGTCTGAAAACGGCAGCTGTCGCTGTGACCTGTGCAATTACAAACAGAATTCCGTGTGCATATTTTGTTAAACTTTTACCGAAATGTCAAGGAATTTTCCGAAAACCCCTTGATTTTTCTGACAAAACGTGATAAAATATACGTTGAAAATATTTTATGCGGGGTGCATCGCTGTCACGTCTCCGATGCATTCCCAAACTTTATTTCCGTTAATTCGGATAAGGACGTCTGTTTCTCCGCGATCGCTGTACCGTCGCCGCAGAACCGTCCGATGAAAGATCAAAAATTACACAAGGAATATCACATTAGAAAAAAGAGGAAATTGACCATGGAAAAGTTCAGAAGAATCGGTGTACTGACATCCGGCGGTGACGCGCCCGGTATGAATGCGGCTGTCCGCGCGGTTGTCCGTACCGCTCTTGATAAAGGTGTTGAGGTTGTCGGTATCTACGGCGGCTACCGCGGCATGATCGAAGACGATATGAAGGTACTCGCTCCCCGCCACGTTTCCAATATCATCGGCCGCGGCAGTACATTCCTTTACTCCGCACGCTGCGACGAATTCCGCTATGAAGAAGGTATGCAGAAGGCGATTGCAAACTGCAAGAAGCACGAAATCGACGGTGTCATTGCCATCGGCGGCGACGGCACCTTCCGCGGTGCTACGGACCTGTCCAACCGCGGTCTGCCGACCATTGGTATTCCCGGCTCCATTGACAACGACGTTACCGCTACCGACTACTGTATCGGTTTCGATACCGCGATGAACACCGTTGTTGAAATGTGCGACCGTCTGCGCGACACCTGTAACTCCCACGACCGCTGCAGCGTTGTTGAAGTCATGGGTAGATACGCAGGTCACATTGCGCTCCGTACCGCTGTTGCATGCGGCGCATCCGCTGTCTGCATCAACGAGCTTCCCTTCGATGAAGAGGCATGCTATGCGCGTCTGATCGAAGAAAAGAACTCCGGCAAGCACTGCTTCCTCGTCATTGTTGCAGAAGGCAACGGCGACTTCGGCGAACAGCTGACCAAGCGCATCGAAGCTGCGACCGGCATTGAGTCCCGCTTCACCCGCCTCGGTCATGTTCAGCGCGGCGGCTGCCCGACACTCGAAGACCGCCTGACCGCATCCAGAATGGGTCAGAAGGCTGTCGAATGTCTGCTCGCAGGTCAGAGCAACATCGTCGTCTGCAAGAAGGGCTATGATATCGTGACGTATGATATCAACTACGCACAGAACATCGACCGCATGTACAAGAAGAAGCTGACCGATGAACAGCTCGCTGCCCTTGATCCCAAGGTACGCGCTGAAATGGAAGCATTCTGCAAGATGCGTGAAGAGCAGATCAAGGATCTGTACGATCTCGTATACGAGATGGCAAGATAATCACACAAATAAACGATCCTGTCACGGTAAGTTCCGCGGCAGGATTTTTTTGCGCAAAAAAGATCGGGTCTGCAGGATTGGAAACTGCAGACCCTGTTTTGATTCGGTTTTGAATCAGTCGAGATATTCCTTGAGCACCTTTTCCAGCGACTTGTTCGCTGCCTTGATGTTCTTTTCATACCAGGAAGTGAAATTTCTGCCGAGGCTGGGCGTGTCGATGAAGTTGACAAACTCATTGTTGAACGCCATCGAAGTTTCGTAGTTATAATAACCGAGGTCATAAATACGCGCCGCCTTGATGATGTCGAGCATTTCCGCGGAGTCATTGTCGCGGGAAGCCTTCGTCTGCAGAGCAACTTCGTAGTATGCGGGCAGAACCTTGCTGTAGCCGATGGCACTCATGGCTTCCAGAATGATGGAGGTACGTTCGGGATCGGTTGCCGTCATCGGGATCACGCACATATTGGTACCGGCATCGACGTTGGTGCAGTATTCTGCCGCTTCATCGTACTTCGGCCACGGAACGATACCGAAGTCGGTGTCCATGTCACGCATGGTCTCGACATCGTGCATGTTCATATCGATAAACAGCGAACGTCCTTCTTCAAAAATCTTGATAAAGTCCGCAGAATAGGACAGATCGCCCGTATCGACAAACGCATCATCCGATTCGATCAGATCGAAATAACGGTTGAAGACCTCGACCGTCTTATCGGACATGATGGAGATGTACGGGATATCATCATCATCCTTGGAGACAACACGCAGACCGCTCGTTGCGAATGCCTGCACGGGACCGACCCACTTCTGCGTGACATAACCGTAACGGTCGTATTCCTTGCTTATCGTACCGTCACCGTTGAGATCCATTGCGGCACCCTTTGCCATCGTTTCCCATGTCTCATAGGTCCACTTGCCGTCTTTGACAAGCTGATACGGATATTCCAGATCGAGATCCTGGAACATCTGCTTGTTGAACAGCATCAGATTTGCCGCACCCATCGAACAGTAGGACAGGTCGCCGATCATGACATAGAGTCGGTTATTGATGGAAAAGCTCTTTCTTGCATCCTGATCCCACCACGGATTGTCGAGATTGACGCAAGGAAGCTCGGTATTCCAGTCAAGCACGAGTCCCTGGTTTGCATAGGAGAATGCTGCACGGCCGTGTGCCATGACAAGGCTGTAGGCATCATCGCCCGCAAGAATGGAAGTAACGGCATCGGTTTCCGTGTTGTCGTGCGAGGAGGGCTGATAGGTAATGGTAACATTGTACTTTTCGGAAATCAGAGAATTTCTCTCAAAAATGGCATCGTCAACGATTTCACCGGAAGCCGCCTCGATATACATATCTTCAATCCAGCGCGGATTGTTGCGGAGCAGCATATGGAAATCGTAGCCCCCATAGTCCTTTTCGGGCAGTCCCGCAAACGGATCAAAGGTATCTTCTGTTTCAACAGTGGTTTCCGTACCGACATCAGCGGCTGTCGTTTCGGGCGTGGTGGTCGTTTCACCGCCGCCGCAGGAGACAACCACACTTGTCAGGAGAAGAGCGGCAAAAATCAAAGATAAACGCTTCATACAAAATTCCTCCAATTTTTATGTTTACGTTATATTATAGCACAAGCACCTAAAAAATGCAAGGGATTTCATCGTTTTTTGATCCCTTATAAAATTTTTGAAGCAACTTTTTACAAGCATCTTGCGTTTTTTCACAGGTTGATGTATAATGAAGATAACAAATTTTATGTGAGGTAACGACCTATGGCAATGCAGATTACAAAAAAACTGGCGCAGAAAAACAGCGACGCGTTCCATGCCGCTCCCGTCACGATCGGCTTTCTCGGCGACAGCGTCACCAACGGCTGCTTTGAAGTCTATCCCGCGATGACGGACGAGGGAGAACGCGGCTTTGATGTCGTCTTCGAGCCGGAAAACAGCTACGCCGCGCATACACGGAAGATCCTTTCCCTGCTCTATCCGAAGGCACAGATCAACATCATCAATGCGGGTATTTCCGGCGACAGCGCTCCCGGAGGTCTTGCGCGGATGGAACGTGATCTGCTGCCCTATCATCCCGACCTGGTTGTCGTCTGCTACGGTCTGAACGACAGCGGTGCGGGAGACAATGGCATTGCGCGGTATCACGATGCCCTCGTTTCGATCATAAACAATCTCAAAGACGCAGGGTGCGAAGTCATTGTTATGACACCCCAGCCGATCTGTGCGCGTGTTCATACCCAGCTGCGCGGCGACGGTCTGCGCGCGATGGCGAAAAACCTTGCCGCATCGTTTGCCGACGGCGGTTTTGACCGTTATATGCAGGCGGCACGCGCGGCGGCAGAGGAGACCGCTGTCCCGCTGTGTGATGTCTACGCGAAATGGATGGCGATGTTTGAACATGGTGTCGACATCACAGACCTGCTCTCCAACTATCTCAATCATCCGACGAGAGAACTGCATTATCTGTTTGCGTATTCGCTCGTTCATACGATGTTCGGGCTTTCGTAACCCACCCACGAGGAGGTGCCGCTCATGACAAAACCGCAAAAAGGATTTGCCGTCATCACGGCCATTGTTCTTGTAATTGCCGCCGCAGCGCTTGTCAAACCCGTCACAGAATGGGTGCACAATAAAATCAAGTACCGCGACTTTGACCGTTATCTCGACATCGGAATCACGGCTTATTACGAAAACGATTATGCCGCGGCGTATGATGCCTACATGTCCGCCTACGACAGTCTTGCCGCCGAAAACGATTTTGACCGTGACATGAAAGCCGGAGCCTGTCAGATCGCGGCGGAATGTCTTGGGATGACGGGCGATCTGTACGGCGTGATCGATACGCTGGAGCGCGGTTATGCCGAAACCGAAGAATCGATCCTGTTGTCGATGCTGATGGAGTCCCCCGTGCGTTTTTCCGATGTACGGCTGCACGAGGTCTTCTGCCGTGCGTTCGGTGTTTCCGAGGATATGCTGACATACGGAGATTTGCAGAAGATCGAAACGATCCAGATTCACCCCGATGTCATTCATATTTTCCCGCAGGATGGAGAGCGGACGAGCGGTTCGTTTTCCGTCGGTGAGCTGCTTCTGTCCTCATCTTTTGAGTATCACTGCGCACAGCTGTCCTACGCAAGAAACGCCGCCGTCCACGCGCTTGGCTTCCATCCGTCCGACGGTGATCTGACCCGTCTCGGTGCGATCGAAAACCTTCGCGTGTTCTCGCCGTCCGGTCCCGAAATCGAGGATTATTCGTTTCTGTCCGCGATGACATCCCTGTGGGAGCTGTTTCTGAACTGGTCGCAGATTTCCGATCTGTCCCCGCTGTCTTCTCTGACAGAGCTGAAACGGCTGGAGCTGGAAGGAACCCCCGTCCACGATCTGACACCGCTTGCGAA
Organism: Clostridia bacterium; assembly: GCA_017558715.1. Lineage (GTDB taxonomy): Bacteria > Bacillota > Clostridia > Oscillospirales > CAG-272 > RGIG3925. The sequence goes on from JAFYTT010000036.1 coordinate 8,671, forward strand.
TCTGACAAAGCTGGAAGAACTGATCCTGGACGATACCGGGGTCACCGATCTGTCTCCGCTGTCAGCCATGACAGAAATGACGACCCTTTCCATCAAGAATCTGAACGTGACCTCCTTTGCGCCGCTTGCAAACATGAAGAATCTGCGGATACTGATCGCCGACAACACGGGCATGACCGATCTTTCCGTACTGCGTGAGCATACGCATCTGAAATCCCTGATGCTGTCGGGCAACAACATATCCGATATCTCACCGCTTGACGGCAATCCCGATCTCTTTTGGGTTGTGCTGAACGGCAGTCCGATCACCGAACTTTCCCCGTTTGCAGGCTGTGAGGCGCTGGAAATCCTCGAATGTAACAATGCCGCGGTGACCGATCTCTCGCCGCTTGCAGACTGTGCGAAGCTGCGGATTCTGAATCTGAACGGAAGCGCTGTTGCAGATCTGTCCCCACTTGCCGGATGCACCGCATTGACCAAACTGGAAATCGATGGCAGCTACGTTTCGGATCTGTCGCCGCTGCAAAACTGTCCGAATCTGGAACGGCTTTGTGTCGACAGCGCACCAATTTCCGATCTGTCGCCGCTTGCCGCCTTAACAAAACTACGCGTTCTGTCGCTGAACCAAACGAACATTTCCGATCTGGCACCGCTTGCGGGTCTGGAAAATCTGTTTCTGCTCAAGATCGAACATACAGCGGTCACCGATCTCACCCCGCTTTCCGCCTGTATGAAGCGCGGCAAACTGCATGCTTACGGCTGTCCCATCACCGATTGGTCGCCGTTATCCCCGGAAATTGAACTTGTAGGACTTCCGGAAGTTGATTCATAAAGAAACAGGAGAAAAAACATGACTTTATCCGAATTTTACAAAACCTATTCCTCTGACTGTACCGCAGGCTCGGCAAACCAGGTCCTGACGCGCGACAGCGAACCCGTCACCCGCTGCGGACGCATCTACTACCGTCTGTCCCACGGCGGCGAGCACTATTCCCTGCTTTTTTCCAATCAGATCGACTCCACCTTTGCCGACGGCTCGATCAGTCGGGCAAACGACATCGGCGGCGATTGGGACATCCTTTCTCTGCGCGTGGGTCTGGTCGATGTGCGCGGCACAGAACCCAATCTCTGGCACACGGTCACCTTTGACGGCAAGGAAACCAAGCATATTTCTGCCGGTAATCCCGAACCGTTTTTCTGTGATTCGATTCCGCTATCTGCCAAAGGCGGACAGTATCTTTGCTATGAGATCACGGTGTGCGGCGCGTGCTATCCGTATCATGAGGAAATGACCCTGAATGTTATCATCCGCGAAGGCGATGGCTGGATTCCGTCAAAGAAAATTCCCGCCCCTCTGATGATCGGTTCCGACCGCGAGGTGTCCCGCCGTATCGGATTCCTCGGTGATTCGATCACACAGGGATGCGGCACGGAATACGACAGCTATACGCATTGGGCGGCAAAGATCGCAGAGGAACTGCCCGACACCGACGCGGTCTGGGATCTTGGCATCGGCTACGCACGTGCGTATGATGCTGCTTCCGACTGCGGATGGCTTGCGCGTGTCAAGCAGTGCGATACCGTCAACGTCTGCATGGGGGTCAACGATCTTCTGCGCGGTCGTACGGGTGAGGAGGTTGTGTCTGACCTGACCACGATCGTCCGTGCGCTCAAAGCAGCCGGATGCCGCGTCATTCTCTTCACCGTCCCGCCGTTTGACATGACGGGTGTGGCAAAGGACTACTGGTATTACGTCAACGACAAAATCCGTCTGACGATTGCAAACGAAGCCGATGCGGTGTTTGACTTTGCGGCGGTACTCGGTCAGCCGGCACCCAACGCACATCTGTCGGTCTACGGCGGCCATCCCAATGCCGAGGGTTGTGCTGTTGCGGCAAAAGCATATCTGGCGGTAAAACTCCTCTGATTTCAAAAAACAACACGGAGACAGGTTCGGTGTCAAAACCGCCTGTCTCCGTATTGATTTCGGATAGGATTTAAATCGCGCGCAGCGTCAAAAACAGCACAGAGTGTCCGGATACCGTCAGAGGGGCATCGCGGATGACCGCATATTCGTTGCAGTCAAAGCTGTACTCCCCTGTACAAAGCGCGGTGCAAGACAGAACCTCCCTGTCCCCGACGTCGAGTGTGCACGGCTCGGAACGACGGTTGACCACCGAGAGGTAATACGTTCCGTCCTCATGCGCGGTACAAAGGATGTCAAGATCGGGATTTTCAGCGGTACACGGAATGACAACACCGCCCTTGTGTCCTGCCATCAGCACAAACAACTCCGCTGTACTTTCCGCGCGGCACACAGACCCTCTCACCGAGATCATACCTTCGTTGACGGGCATGAAAAACTCCGCGCGGACAATGTGGTATGTTTCATAGCTTTTTGCAAAGAAATGGAACTGCAAAGCGTTTGAAAAGACCATGGCATTGCTGGAGTCATAGCCCCACGAATAATTCCATTCATCGGCACAGATGCGGATCGGATCAAATATTCCCGCAAACAGATCATTCCGATAAAAATTCAGACCCATCGATTGCCCGTCGCGGAAATTGTCCTCAAGCAGCGCACATGTCGCCATACCGTTGTGACCCTGGGTGGGATCGGGCAGAATCCCGATATAATCGTGGAACGACACATACTCATACGGACAGTCAATCACCGCCATAAATTCACGGCTCCACGCCTGAAAGTCCACGCCCCATGTCAGTCCGAGCACGACCAAAATCGTCGGATCGACTGCCTTCATCGCACAGACCAGTTCATTGGTACGCTCGGCAGCAGCGGCACCGCTTGCCTGATACGGACCGCCGAAGAAATATGCCTCGTTGCCGATATACCACAGCTTGACATCAAACGGATCAAAACCCCTCTCCTGCCGCATTGCACCATATGCGGTATCAGCACCGCCGTTGCAGTATTCCACCAGATTTGCGGCATCCTCCCCGTCGGAGAGCAAAAGGCTGACCGTAAATTCGGGTTCCGCATGCAGCTCGCGGCAAAGCATGAAAAATTCATGCAGACCGATGTCCATACAGTCCTGGTTGTAGGAATCGCGGTACAGAAACCATTTCGATGACCCGTCAGACGGAACACGGAACTCGGGTGATTTCAGACTTTCCTTCCAGTCAAAATGATCGGCGGCGCATCCACCGGGAAAGCGGAGTGACGTCGGCGCAATCCGCGTAAGCTGTTCGATGACATCCCGACGCATGCCATAGAAGTGATCGGTCGGCAGAAGCGACAGTTCAAATACCGCGACCTCCCCACAAACACTTACCGTAAAGGTACCGTTGTCGATGTCCTCACCCGCAAATCGGAAGGAGAGTACCGTATACATCGCATCATCGCAATCCACGGAACAGGTCTTCACAAGATGATTGACTCCAAATGTCACCTTGGCAAAACTGCTCATCGCCTTGACCCAAAGCCGTGCTTCATAGGTGTTACCGTGCCGAAGGGAGATCACCTCGGAGGTCTGGGACATATCCCCGTTATGCAGAACCACAAAACGGCTTGCACACAGACTTTTCTGCGGCTGATCCGTGATATACACAGCACCGCTGCAAGCCCAGCCGGACGGCAGATCATCTCCCGCATACAATTTGCGGTTGCAAAGCATTTCTGCCGACAGCCCGCCGAAGATGCCGCGTCGGGTGATCTCCAGATTCAGCCCGAACAGCATATCCTGAAACGGCACACCGTGTTCCGGGCAGATATTCAAAGTGGTATTCATATCGTTTTCTCCTGTCATGCTTTATGGTAATGGATGGGAGCAATGCGGTCAAAAAAGAGGATGATCTCCACCGCTCAATCGTCTGTTTCCCCCATCATAGCAGTCAAAATCTGCCGCGCTTCTGTTGGCAGGGACGCAAGCAGATGCTTCTTTTCCTCTGCATCCAGTGCACCGGTGTCCGAGGAAACAAGATCGCAGATGTCCTCAAGTCCGCGGACACGGGATAGAATCATCGCCGTTTTTTCCTCTGCTGTCGTGCAGGTACGCAGATCATAGTCAAGTGCTCGGAACGATGGTGCATCCATTCTGCCGCCGCGGTAGGACAAATTCCCGTTTTCCCAAGACGCATACCGATAGGCAGAATCGGTACACGGAAACACGCGCATCGGAAGCCCCGCCCGCATACAGATTTCGATGCTGTCACAGAGCCTCGGCACGGAGCGGCGCACATAGTCGGCACATCCGTCGTCAAGCATCAGAAGATCGACGACCGTTTCCGCCGCCTCCATCAGACAGGCTTCGTTCAGCATACCGTCCTCATACATCCGCACAAGTTCGGTGATGTCCTCGCCCTGCAAGCCGAATTTCCAGACGGGAAACGGACGGTGCAGAAGCGCCATTCCGATCGTTGTCGTAAACATCGGCGCATACAGATTGGACGGATTTTCGCGGTACAGAGGATCGGAGGATGACAGCACCGCATGCACCGTATCCGCACGGAATTTTGATAAAAACTGCGCTTCGGTGATCAGTCCCTGTAAATAACGGGCGAGGAAATTCACGCCGCGCAGATCCTTGATTGTATTGCCGTCAAGATACAGCGGATAATCCGCAGTGATCGGTACAGCATCGGCAAAGCCTTCGGGATGGTAGCCGCGGAAAAAGCCGGCAATGCCGTCGATCGCCGTTGTTTTCATCACGCTGTCGGGCAAAGAACGGAACAGAACAAGACTGCGCTGATACTGCAGCTCCGATGCCCGAAGACGGCGCTTGATGATACGCACCCCCTCCTCATATAAGGCGGATGTGTTCCCGTTCGACAGCCGTTCCGCCGCATCATCGGGTGTCGGATAAGAGATCAGAGATTGATCGAGCGTGTAGAGGACGGAGGATAGCAGTGCCTGTGCCGTTTCTGCCGGTACGGAACACGATTCCCCGTTTGTCAGTGCTTCCAGGCGTTCGGTCAGCAGACAAAAAAGGTTCCCTTGTATCTGCATGACGGTTTCATTGTCATAGATTCCCGCATCCCGCGCCTCCGATAACAGCGACTCGGTATAACGGTTCGGATCGAGAGTCAGCGCGTCAATGCGGCTGTGCTTTGTCAGTGTCATTTATATCTGCCTTCCGTTTTCGTCTTCCCATATCTCGGGAACGGTATCGTAAACCCGTCCGTCCTCGACCTGATCTTCCATGGTATGCTGACGGCGGATCTGTTCTCTTGTTTTTTCGATAGAGGATACCGCTTGTTTGTCATTTTCCGCAAAGCGCGCATCCTCTGCTGTCCGATAACCGACAGACATATCGCCCGTCAAGAGGCGCGGGAACACCTCGGTTTCCAGAATCTCAAGAGAACCCGCACATTCCCCGTCAAAGGCGCCCCGCATAAAGGTCAAAAGCTCCCGATCGTTGTACGCATCGCGCAGTTCGTTTTTGAACGTGTCAAACAGCACAAGCAATGATGCAATCGTATCGGCATAATTTTCCTGTGTCAGATAAGGAGAATCTGCAAAGGCAAGGACGAGCTTTGCCGCAATGCCGTCACCGAACTCAATCCGTCCACTGTCGGAAAGGCTTTCTCTGCGTACCGCAAGCACCGCGCGAACATCATCATCCGACAGCGTCAAGCCGTATTCCCCTGTGACATCGTTGGTCTTCTTCAGCGCGTCTGCCTGCCGCTGTGCAAGTGCACCTGTATGCAGTCCGACATTCTGCAATGCCAGTACCGTGTTCATCCGCAGTCTCTCCTCTCTGTCGTATCTTCACATCATTTACCATGTCCCAATTCTTTTGTGTGACAAGATTATACCACGCCGTATCGGTATCTGTCAACCGTTTGCACCGAAATTTTGTTCTGTTTATTTTGCCAAAACCACTTGACAAATTGCGAATTTTGTGGTATAATAGATACAGATAAGAAAACAGCCGCAGGTTTTGAAAGAGCCTGTGGCTGTTGTGTTTTTCTGTTACTTGCGTTCCATCAGAAGAACAAAGTCATGGTCGGTAACACCGAGTCCCAACGGCTTTGCGGGATCAATCTCCGTCATGCATCTTGTTTCAAGATCGTAAAGTGTGACGCGGTATGAAGGATCAAGACCCGCAACGGTCACGGGACATGCCTTCTGACGGCGCATCCAAAACGCCTCCTGCATTGTGCCGTTTTCATCGGCTGTCAGCGACGGAATCAGCTCGGTATTGCGCAGATACACGATACGGAGCGCATCGTCATCTGTGACAAATGCCTTCTGCTGATAACCGGCAATCGGAGCTGCATACGGCTTGTGTGCGGCAAAGGTCTGCTCGGTGACATCATCGAGCGGCGTACCCTCGCCAAGTGCAAAGCGGAACGGAATACCGTACTGCAGACTCCACTTTTCCACATTCAGAATCGCGCCGTATTCCTCGCTTTCCGATTTGATGCAGAAGCGGTGACCGCCGTCGGTTGCGGCACAGTCGGGACACCATTTCCATTTCGGGGAGACGCACGCATCCGCGCCCTTTTCCCAAAGAGACTCAAACCAACTCTGTGCCGCAGAAATATCAATGACAATCGGCGCACAGGGATTCAGCGCATACTTGTCCAGTCGGGAGAAAATTTCGGTGACGGCATGATACTCACCGTATCCGCGCGCAGTCCAGGAAATGCATCCGGGCGCGCCGGAGAGCATCGTCATCCATGCGGTATCGCGGGAAAGCAGGGTATGCATCCGCTCGACATTCTGTTCTTCCGCAAAATTGACCTTCAGCGCACGCCATTCTCCCATCATTGTCGGCACACAGGCTCTGGTGTACTGTACGAGCATATCGTTGATCGCGGCATAGTCGACACCGGGACGGGCACCGCAGATTTCGGGATAGTTGTGAATGGAGAAGAAGTCCGGTTTGATTTCGCGGCTCCAATGAATCGTATCATGACCGAGGATTGAGACACCGGGATTGCTGATGCAGACCGGGATATGCGGTACAACATGGCGGACATGCTCCGTCATATCACGGTGCCAGTCGAGGTAACCGGGTGTATCCTCCCAGCGGAAGGTATTTGCGGGATTGGCATGGGGACTTGCCCAGCCGGATTCGTTGAACAGTTCAACGGTAAAAAGATCATCCTCAAATTCCGCGAGCATCGGCAAAATTTCGTCAAGAAATCTGTGACAGCAGTCGCGGACATCGGGATCAGTGAAGAAGTCGTCATACGATACGAGATCGTCGGGGTTGTCAAGAAACCGCTTCTGAGACGGTGAAGCATTCCGATAATCGTCCTCATCCCACATCCGCTTGCCCCAGTAAAGACGGGTATACGGCTGACAGTAGAAGCTGCATTCCGGCTCTGTGAACAGGCAAAGATGAAGGCGGATGCCGTACTCTCGCGCTGTCTGCATATACGCCTTGATGCGGTCAAAGAGATAGCGGTTGACACGACCGCCGATGTCCAGACCCTCCCATGCCGAGCCGCTGCTGTCTCCGCGCGGGAACATACGGATGGCGGTACAGCCCTCCTCTTTCAGAAACGCAAAGAATTTCTGCCAGATGCTCTTATTGCAGCGCTGAAATTCCACGATATTCCGACCGTGCTGGGAAGGCATTGCAAGCTCCTCCCCGACATAACTCACTTCAAAATAACAGCCGAACCGTCCCATCGGGAAATAGCGGCTTCCGTCCTCATTGTAAAAATAACCGTTTTTCCATTGCATAACCGTTGTTTCCTTTCGCTTTTTTCAACATTATATCACGGGATGGACAGGTTGTCAATGGCACAAAAGCATTTGCATAACAGATTCTTCCTTCATCCCGAAAATACCACAGGAACCGGTTTTTCTGTTGACAAAATCACCTGATTGTGATATAATTACTATATATTGATTGAAAGGAGTGCTCTGTCATGCTGTCAAATCATATTACAGACGATACCGCAATTCCGGAGTTTGTCGGATGTACCTTGCTTGATACGATCGGTCTTGTCATACCCGGCATTGACCCTGCCCTCAAACAGCAGATGCAGAAGCAGTTTCCTTTCCCCGATACGCTCACAGGCACAGCACTCGGTCTGTTATCGTCCCGCACGGGAGCTGCCGGACAAATTGTTGCCTGTGACGATGCCGTCAAAGCCACAGCAGCATCTTTGATCTCGGTCGAGCTGCCGCGCGATACCAAGGGCTGGGGCGGTCACGGCTGTTATATCGTCCTCGGCGGTCAGACTCCGTCCGATGTCAGAGAAGCCATTTCCCTGGCGCTGGAAGGCGTTGAGAAGAACGCCGGTGAGGTCTATATCAGCGATGCCGGACATCTTGAATTTGCGTATACCGCACGTGCGGGCGAGGTCGTTCACCGTGCTTTCGGTGCGCCGATGGGAGCCGCATTTGGGTTCCTTGCCGCATCACCTGCCGCCATTGGTCTGGTGCTTGCCGATCGGGCACTCAAGTCCGCGCCTGTGGACATCGTCTCTTATATGACGCCTACCCTCGGCACAAGCCACTCCAACGAAGTCATTCTCGCCTTCTCCGGTGAAGCGGATGCCGTCCGTGCTGCTGTCCGTGCCGCGCGGGAAATCGGTCTTCCACTTTTGCGTGCTATGGGTTCCGAACCGAAATCTCCCGGTGCCGCGCCGTATATCTGATCTGTTTTCAAAAAATTCACATGACCGCAACAAAATTTCGCGCTCACAATGTTGACAATCCGCTGATTGTGTGATATAATCTAATCGATAACAGAATTGCGTGCATATCGTCATGCATCTGCCGTCAAATTCACGCAGAAAGGACACCTGCCAATGTTGATCAAACTTGACAATCGCATGATTCCCGGCACCCAGATGGACAAAGAAGCCATGGGAAATGTTACCGGGCTTGCATTTCTGAATAAAATTTTCTATATCCAGCAAGGTATTATGCTTGCTCAGATCCGCGACATCTCCGGTATTGACGGCTCTACGCTGCAGAACTGGGTCAAACGCGGATGGACAGGCAACGCCATCAACAAAAAATATTCCAAGGATCAGTTATCCCGCATCCTGCTCATCAATATGATGCGTCAGGCACTGCAGCTTGAAAAAATCGACTATCTTCTTCACTATATCAACGGTGATATTGATTCCAAGGATGACGATATCATCCCGGAGTCCAAGCTGTATGACTATGTCTGCAAAATCGTAGATGCCGTCAGCGGTGAAACCGTGTTCGATACCGATGATCTTCGTCGGTACATCGAGGAACTGACCGTCGATCATATCGAGGTTTTCCCCGGTGCACGTCAGCGTCTCAACTATGTATTGGAGATCATTGTCACCGCATACAACGCCTCCCTCCTTGCGGAATATGCAAACACACAGCTGCAATCCCTCTCCAACTGAATTAGTCCGAACCGGCGATTTTAAGCGTTTTTTCGCTTGAAATCGCTGTTTTTTTGCGCTGTTCATAAATAATTCATATTTTTGTCATGCATACGTTTTATTCTTATGTTAAAATAAAAGCAATACGTGTGGAGTTTTGTCTGATTTTCAGTTTTCAAAAATCCACAACGGTTAATTTATGAATTTCAAACAGAAGTGTTTATTGTAACGGAGTGATCCTCGATCATTCACCGCTCTCGTCTTAACGATACAGGAGAAATTCAAGTGAACAGCAATCAACCGACCAATACACCAAAAACCGAACAAACTGAATCCAAGGAAAAGACCTTTGTCTCGCCGGAGCAGCTGGAACGGTTAAACAAACAAAACAGTGACGCATCCGCAGACGGACAGAAGCCCGCCTCCTCCCATGCGCTGTTTGATGATATCGATTCCGATGAATATACGGAAAACGATGCATCCGAAAAAGAAACGGAAACACCCACGCAGACATCTGACGCAGAAGAACCGCAGAGAAAGCGCGTGCTCTGGCCGTTTATTACCGCGGGCTGTGTTCTGTTTGTTATTTTGTCCTACCTTCTCGTCGCATATATTCCCACCGGTCCCATTGCCAATCTGCGTAATGTTTATATTCAGACCGCCATGTCGACGGCGGACCACCAGTGGCTGGCTACGTGGCTGTTCTCCGATGAGGTTATTGCCCGCGCATGGACCGACCCGACGATCAAACCACCGGATGCACCGGAAGATTCCGAATTTCTCGAAACAGCAGGTACCGATACCAAAATTCCGGAAACAACCGCACCGATCACCGAAGTGTCAACGGATATCACGGAATCGACCCTTGAAGAAGTTACAGAACCTGTACAGCCGAGCGAACCCGATATTCTTGGTTTGAACGAACTCAAGGTCGGTGATATCGATTATGCAGGAAACAAGGTCATCGTCGCAGACAAAGAAGAAGGTCTGTTTATCTCGGAATTTGTTTTGACAAGCCATTTGTTGGCACCGCTGAAATATCGCGGATACGCCATGCTGATCGACGATCCGTCCCGCGTCTTTGTCGGTTCCACACCGAAGCCTAATGTGCTCGGCTACCGCATCGGTGAAATGATGGATCATTACGGCGACGTCATCGCAGGTATCAATGCCAGCGGATTTGCCGACCAGAACGACTCGGGTACCGGCGGCGACATCATCGGTGCATGCTTCTCCGAAGGCAAATTCTGGGGACAGTATACCAACACGATGGCGAGTGTCGTTCTGACCAAAGAAAACAAGCTGGTTGTCGGATGGCTGAACGACTGGTCCAAATATACGAATATCCGCGACGGTATGCAGTTTGGTCCCGTTCTCGTTGATAAGGGCAAGAATCTGATCGACGAAGCATCCGGCGGCGGTTGGGGTTACCATCCGCGTGCCGCAGTCGGCCAGCGCGAGGACGGTGCAATCATCATGATCGTCATCGACGGCAGAGTGGATCCTTACCCGCTCGGCTGCACTCTTTGGGAAATGGCCGATATGATGGTCAAATACGGTGCTGTCACCGCAGGCGGCTGTGACGGTGGTTCGTCCGTTGTCCTCGGCTATGGCGATGACATCCTCAACTGCAACTCTTCCGCCAATCCCGACTACGGCAGAAAAATCCCGAATGCATTTTTGGTACGATCCAAAAAGAGTGAGAAAAACTGATACTGCTGTATCGCATAATTGAAAATAGCACGTAAATTGCTAAAAAACAATCCTATCTACCCTGGTTTCTCAATGTCATTGATTCTTTTTGGAATCTGTTGTTTCCTGTCTTTCAGCAATTTTCGTGATATAAATAAACATCCCAAAGGAGAATACCATGACACAACGGAGACCCTCAGAAGAAAAAATCTGGCTTAAGCATCTCCCGAAAGAACAACTGGAATCGGAAATGGCGTATCAAACGCTGTATGATACTGTATCCCAGGTTTGTAATGAATACCCTGACAACAAAGCGATCTACTTTTACGGTACTTCCATCAATTATACGAAAATGAAGGTCAAAATCGAAGAACTGGCCTCTTCATTCTATGGACTCGGTATCAGAGAAGGCGATATGGTATCCTTCCTCGCCCCCACCACACCGGAAACCATCTTTTGCCTGTATGCGCTGAACAAACTCGGCGCAATCCCGAACTTTATCGATCCCCGTATGGATGTGAACCGCATTCTTGACGCCGCAGAAGGCGTTCACTCCAGACTTCTTATCACCATTGATATTGCATGGCCGAAAGTTGCAAAAATTCTCGATCAGCTGACCGTTGAAAAGATCATTACGATGTCCCCGTACATCTCACTCAAAACGATTCCGCGTCTGATCATGAATCTGAAGACGAAGCTGCCGAAGATCCCGTACAGCGATTATATCCTGACTTGGGATCAGCTTCTTGCAGCCGGAAAGGATGTTTCCGCCACGCCCAAGGCAGAATATAAAGACGGGTCCATCGCAGCTATTACCTATACAGGTGGTACAACCGGTACACCGAAAGGCGTACTTCTTACCAATGACGGCTTGAACACGATGGCAGAAAGTTTCCGCCGATCCGGTGTTGATCATGAAAACAACGACAGATTTCTTGAAATCATGCCAATCTTTGCGTCATACGGAATCGGATGCGGCGTTCATATGCCCATTTCCTTCGGTCTTGAACTGATTGTTATTCCGAAGTTTACGCCTGATCAACTCGGCGGAATGATCAAGAAGTATAAGCCCAACCACATGATGGCTGTTCCTTCTTTCTACGAACAGATCATGCACTCCAAGGCACTTTGGGACGTTGATCTGTCATTTCTCAAAACAACCGGCTGCGGCGGCGATACCATGAATCCCGGATTACAGGCACGCTTCAACAAGTTCATGAAGGAGCACGGTGGTCTTTATCCGCTGTCTCAAGGATACGGTCTGTCCGAAATGAGCGGTGCAGCAACCTGTTGCTTCAGTGCCATCTACAAAGATGACTCCTGCGGTATCCCTCTGCTTGCTACCACTCTCGGTATTTTTGATCCCGATACCGGCGAAGAACTTGGTTATAACCAGGAAGGTGAAGTATGCGTCACCGGTCGAAACATGATGGTCGGTTACTATAATAAGCCTGACGAAACCGCTGAAATTATGCAGAAGCATGCTGACGGTACCACTTGGATTCATACGGGTGATATCGGTGTCATCGACGAGGACGGTTTTGTCTTCATCCGCGGCAGAATCAAACAAATTATCATCAAGTTTGACGGTCACAAAGTCTTCCCCGTTTCCATTGAAGGCATCCTGAATTCTCACAAGATGATCCGTGAATGTGCAGTTATCGGTATTCAGGATCCGGACCATGCACAGGGTGAAGTCCCGATTGGTCTTGTAACCCTCAAAGATACAGCTCAGGATATGGATAAAGAGACGCTTCGTCGCGAACTGATGCAGCTTTGTTATGAAAAGTGTGAAGAACGCGGCAGACCCTCCGATATCATCTTTATTGATGAAATGCTCTATACCGGTCTTCACAAGCACGATTACCGCAAACTCAAGGAACTTTATAAGGATCATCAGATCCGGAACTAATTGAATTGAATCGCACATGATTATACGGCCAACGGGATTTTCCAGTTCCCTATCCCGTACGGTCATGTGTGTTTCTTTTTTGATACAGCAAGGAGACAGACAAATGCTTACCAAAGAATCCATCCTTTCTCTGCAGCCCCACCCTTCACAACTCGTCCTGTACTATCTCGGACAAGTCGGATTTCTGCTTTGTTACCACGGAAAAACCATCCTGATTGACGGTTATCTATCCGATTATGTTGACCGTCACTGTGCAACAGAAGCCGTTCCGTGGCGCCGCCGTTATCCCGCGCCGATCAGCCCGGAAGAACTTGATTTTGTCGATTACGTCCTCTGCACACACGATCATGAGGACCATACCGATCCCGACACGATCGCGGGTATTTTGTCGGTCAACGAGCATGCGCAGTTCATCGGCACACATGCGGTTGCCGCAAAGCTCGTCGAAATCGGTGTCCCCGAAACCCGCATCACACCCCTCTCCAATGACGAAACCGTCACACCGACTGTATACCTTTCCATCACCAATGTCCCTGCAGCACATGAAGAACTGCATCCCGATGAAAACGGCAATTACCGTGAGGGCGGATTCCGTATTGTGTTCGGGGGCGGTGATAACGCAGTTTCCGTTTATCATGCCGGCGACTGCTGTCCCTACGAGGGATTGGAAGAACGCATCCTGCACACCGACATTCTGATTCTTCCGGTCAACGGACGCGATTATTACCGCCGATACGAGAAAAACATCATCGGCAATTTTGACACGGTCGAGGCAATCACACTGGCAAAATGCTGTCATGCTGACCTGCTGATTCCCGTGCACATCGATCTTTACGAGGTCAACGCGCTGAACCCAGCCATTTTCGTCGATACGCTTGAGCGCATGAACCCCACACAGAAATATCACCTGTTCCGTCCGGGTGAGCGTATGATCTACTGTAAGTAAAGGAGACACTATTATGCTGAAACTCTACGATTTTTCCGTTGATTACGTCAAATCACCGACACTTGTCCGCACTGTGGGACTGCGCTTTGGCTGGAAGCTCGATTCCGACCGCAGAGACGTTCTGCAGTCCAACTACCGCATTGTCATCGAAAATGAAAACGGTATCGCGGCAGATACAGGTATCGTCGTAAGCACCGCGTTTTTCGATATCACCATCCCAGATCTGTGTCTGGCTTCCAGAACCGATTACAAGGTGACAGTGACCGTCACCGACAACCATGGCGATACCGCTTCCCTTTCCCACGCGGTTTCCACTGAAATTCTTCCCGAGGAATGGAACGCACAATGGATCAAACCGCAGCGGCATATCACAGGCTGGGCACCGTATCTGCGAACCAAGTTTACGGTATCCGGCATCCGCCGCGCGACATTGTACGCCTGTGGGCTTGGCTGTGCCGAATATACGGTCAACGGCAAAACGATCCATGATTGTCTGCTCGACCCGCCGATCACCAATTACGAAAAGACAGTGCTCTATCGCCGCTTTGATATCACGGAATATCTGCACGACGGCGGCAACGCGCTGTCCGTTCTGCTCGGCGAAGGCTTTTATTCACAGAGCCGTGTCTGGGGACATACAGGCATGGTCTATGGAGATGTCTGCCTGATTGCCCGTCTTGAAATAGAACTTGATGACGGCACAGTCAAGGTCATCACAACCAATACGGAGGACTGGACCTATCAGTACAGCCCGATTACCGTCAATAACATTTACGCAGGCGAGACGTACGACTGCCGACTCGAAATTCCCGACCACGCCGACTATGACAGCTCCGACTGCGGCTGGGGTCCTGTCATCACTGACGATACGCCCAAGGGTGTTCTGGCCCCGTGTCTGATGCCGCCTGTCCGTGTCATCCGTACATTACCTGCAAAATCGGTAC